>JAGYMP010000001.1 GCA_018400565.1 Bacilli bacterium
ATGTTGTTGCTCAGGGTCGTCGATCCGCAATTGAAATCACCGGTCGTCCAGGAACTCGTCTGGTGGAACATTTTGAATCTGATCGTCGGTATCACCGTCTTCATGAGTCAGATAGCATTGCCCGTCACGAATTTCTGGGTCTGGTACGGCATCATCGCCGGATCGATCGTTGTTTTCCTTGTTTTACTCAAAGTCTTCGGATTGTGGGGGAAACGCAATGCAACTCTTTAAAAGAAATGTTTTGTATCACAATGCGCTGTTCATTCAGATGATCGGCGAAGACAAAGAAACAAAGCCGGATGCGATGGTAACCCGGGGCGACAAAATCATCGCCGTCGGCGAGGAAGCCTCACTCAGGAAAAATCATAAGATTCATAAAAGTGTTGACTTGGAAGGCGGAACGGTGTTGCCCGGCTTGTTTGACGCCCACGGTCATTTTTTGATCGAAGCAATGGCCGAGACATTGTTCGTGCCGCTTTTTTCAGTCCCGATTGGTGAGATAAAAACCATCGATGACATTGTTGAAACATTGAAAACCTATGATGAAGAGCATACCCAGGACACCATCATCGGTTTTGGTTATGACGATACGAAATTAAATGAAGGCCGTTTGCCTGACCGGCATGATCTGGACAAAGTTTCCAAAGATAAACCGGTCATCGCCATGCATCAGAGTTTCCATATCGGCAGCGCCAACACAAAAGCTCTGGAAATAGCCGGTATCGATGAACATTACGAGGCACCCGAAGGCAGTGTCGTCTACAAAGATGACGATGGATTCCCGACCGGCGCGATTGAAGAGACACCGGCATTGATGCCGTTGCTTAAAAAGATTTTGTTTCCGTTCGTCAAAAAGAACCATATGTTCAATGTGATCGCCCAGGGTTCGAAGGAGTATCTCAGCCACGGCATCACGACCGCCAACGAAGGCGCGGGTCTAAAGGACCAGATGAAACTCTACAAAATGGCGGCGCTGTTCAATAAATTGAAAATCCGTCTCATCTTCAATGTGCTAGCGCCTGATGATTTAAATATTCCCAGGACCAAGAAAACACAGGGGGAATACGTGGGTTTCAGGAAGCGTCTGACGATGGGTCCGATCAAATTGTTCACAGACGGTTCCATCCAAGGCTACACAGCTTATCTCAAAGAACCCTATCACACGCAATCGAAGTCACGCGATCGCGGCGAGGATTACCGCGGGTATCCGCGTGTCGATGGAGGAAAATACCAACAAGCCGTCAAAACGTTGAATGACAGGGGCCGTCAGTATGCCGTCCATGCCAACGG
>JAGYMP010000002.1 GCA_018400565.1 Bacilli bacterium
ATCTGTTTTTTATTAAGCCCCTTCAGATCCATGAAAAGATAATTCCGACAGATGATTCCCACACGCAAGGCAAGCAAAGCGTTTCCCAATCCTTCGGTGGCAGATCCGGTCACCGTTTTCAAAAGCGGTACTTCTTGCATGATATTAAATGATTTAGACGGCATCATCTCACTCATATTGATATCTTCAAGGTTTTCAGCGATAATTGCTGACCCGAGAACATTCAATGATAACTTCCCCAAAGAGGGATAATTGGGTCGAAAACCGCATTTAAGCACGAGATCACGGATCATCCTTAAATTGAAAGTAAAGACCGCGATTGAATCCAACCGACCGTTTTGGCTGATAGCCGTGGACAAAAAAATCGTTTCAGCATTTTTAACGATGAGCCGATTGACTTCTTTTTTGATCGAATCATCAAAAATATTTGCCAAAGCTGCTTTCAAGGGAACCGGTTCATTCATTGTTTTGGCAAGGGTTTGTTTTTGTTCGTCACTCAGAAAGTCTTTCTTTGTGAGATTTCTCGCCACGTGCTTATACATCCGGTGATTCTTCTTTGCATTTTCTTCTTCCGAAAACAAAGGATCAAGTGAAAACGTCTGTGAAAATATAACCTGAAGCAGCGGTCGAACAATCAAAATCACAAACAAAACGGTCACAAGTGCGTAAAACCCATAAGACAAATACACATGCACGCCGGCGATGCGTTCCCCCAAATCCAATACGGCGTCGATTAAAATCAACACAAAAAAGAAAAATGTGACAACGCCGATGAAAACCCAAAAACCTTTGCTGATTTTCTTCATAACTTATCCTCCGTATCTTGATTTTGTTTATTTCGTGAGACAATTTGTTCCTTGTCTCGGTCAATCTGGCGAATCAGTGCTTCTTTGGATTTGAATCGCTTCTCTTTTCTGATATATCGTTCAAACTGAACTGTCATATGTTTGTCATACAAATCGCCGTCAAATTCCATCACATGTGTTTCCAGCATGATGCCTTCATCGTCAAAGGTTGGATTGTGGCCGATGTTCGTCAGCGAATCATATTTTCTGTCATTGAAAAACGATTGTGTGTGATAAACGCCTTTTTTAGGAAGGATATAGCCATCATAATCAATATTGGCAGTGGGATAACCAAGGTGTCTCCCTCTTTTCCTTCCGGAAATAACCTTGCCATGGATTGTAAACGATCGTCCGAGCAAAACATTCGCCAATCTGATATTACCTTCTCTCAGGGCATCGCGAATACGCTTTGATCCGATTTTTTTCATATTTTTTGTGATTTTATTCACGACAGTGAGACCGAAAGGCTTATGTTTTAAATCATCTACTTTTCCTTTGCCTTTCGCTCCGTAGGAAAAATCAAAACCAGCCACGACATGCTTGGCCCTTGACAAAAAACGTGTCACAAACATTTCGGGTTCTAAATCAATCAACCCATCCGACACATTCAATACGTACAAGCGATCGAATCCCATGTCTGAGAAAATTCTGGCTTTGTCCGACAATGACGTAAGATGATAAAAAGGGGTGTTTTGGATATGAGCCAATACATGGGTGGAAAATGTCATCACGGCTGAGTGCCAATCATGATCCTCAGCGATATTCAGACATTTTTCCAATAAGACTTGGTGGGCAAGGTGAACACCGTCGAAAAAACCGAGTGCCACGCAGGTATTGTCCAATTGAGCAGGCATATCATAATTGAGACGAATGATTTCCATCATAACATCACCGACGGACGCATGACATCTTTTTTTTCATCGTAGCGGTAGACGGCCAATGGTTTATTGTTGTTATCCCGAATGAGTGTGTCCGTCTTTGTTTCAAAAAGTGCTGTGTTCAGAAAAGCGCCGTTGGAGACTTTTTTCCGTTCGTGATCGGAAATAGTGATTTCAGGAAAACAGAGTACTTCAAAAGGGTTGAGGAAGCTGATCTCGTCTTTGTCAATCATGTCACTGGATATGGCATTTTCGACAGTCATGGTGTCGACTGACAATCTTCTGAGGTCCGTCATTGTCGCATAACAACCAAGTTCACGACCGATGTCCCTAACAAACGAGCGTATGTAGGTGCCGCTGGATACACGTACAATCAACGAATATGAACGAATATCAACACTATTGAATGATGTTATGTCATAAAAAGTAACGGGGCGCTCCTTCAACGTTACCGCTTTGTTTTTTCTGGCCAGGGCATAACTGCGTTTTCCGTTAACCTTGATTGCGGAATATGCGGGCGGCCGTTGCATCTGGTCCCCCTGGAATCGCTCAGCTGTCTCTTTGACTGTCTTTTCATCGGGGAATTGATTGCAACGCGCAGTCATCGTCCTTTGTCCGGTGACATCTAGCGTATCAGTTTCAAAACCCAATTCAAATGTGACTTGGTATGTTTTTTGCTGGTTTTTAAAGTATTTCATCAGTTTCGTGGCCCGGCCGATCAGCAATATGATTAACCCTGTGGCAAGAGGATCCAAAGTCCCTGTATGCCCAATTCTTTTGATATCCAAGACTTTTCTTGCAGCATCAACAACATCATGACTCGTGATCCCTTTTTCTTTATCGACAAGCAACAAATGGTTCATCATATATCTTACCTTTCATACATGAAACTATTTAAAATAAATAATCGTTATGCCTTTCCCGCCTTCGTTCATGCCGCCGTGACGGGATTTTTTTATTTGATTGGAACGACGGATATATTCGCGTACACCTTTTCTGAGAGCACCTGTTCCGTATCCGTGGATGATACTTGCCTGTTCTAAATTGTTCATCAGGCAATCATCGACAAACTTATCCAATGCATCCATGGCTTCCTGATAACGCATGCCACGAAGATCGAGTTCGTTTTTGACATCTCTTTTTACAACTGCATCATCCGATTTGTTCGGGGTTTTTTTCTGTTGTGGGGGTTGATCATCTGACAATTCAAGCTGGTCTTCGGAAAAGGTCGATGTCAACGCCCCCATCTGAACCTCATATTCATCCTTGCCCCGTTTTTTTAAAATCGTTCCCGTGCGCTGGTATGGAACGATGAGCACATCATCCCCGACCTCGATGGATCGGTGATCGGTTTTTTCATAGGAAGGTTTTTCCAGTGACAGGTTTTTGGTTTCATGCTTCAAATCCGCCAACTCATGTTCTTTGAATGAA
>JAGYMP010000003.1 GCA_018400565.1 Bacilli bacterium
GGCGGACGCCGAAAGGGACATCCGCGGCTTTGCGATGAAGTTTTACACCGAAGACGGTAACTGGGACTTAGTCGGAAACAACACGCCCGTGTTTTTCATCCGCGATCCCCACCGTTTTCCGGATTTGAACCGGGCCATCAAACGCGACCCGAAAACCCACCAGCGAAGCGCGAAAAACAACTGGGATTTTTGGACAATGCTCCCTGAATCACTCCATCAGGTGACGATCACCATGAGTGACCGCGGGATTTCAAAATCCTACCGTCACATGAACGGTTACGGATCGCACACATACAGCATGATCAACGAAGACAATGAACGGATTTGGGTCAAATTCCATCTGAAGACGGACCAGGGCATTGAAAACCTGACCGATCAGGAAGCTGAGAAATTAATCGGCAAGGACCGTGAAAGCCATCAAAACGATTTGTTCGGCGCCATCGAGAAAAAAGACTATCCGCGCTGGACGATGTACATCCAGGTCATGACCGAAGAGGAAGCCGAAAACCTGCCTTACAACCCGTTTGATTTAACCAAAGTGTGGTATAAGGGCGATTTCCCCTTGATTAAAGTCGGCTATTTCGAACTGAACCGAAATCCCGAAAACTATTACCGTGATGTCGAACAAGCGGCTTTCAATCCCGCCAACGTCGTCCCGGGCATCGGTTTTTCACCGGATAGGATGTTACAGGGACGCTTGTTCTCTTACGGGGATGCACAGCGGTACCGTCTCGGTGTCAACCACCACTTGATTCCCGTCAACGCCGCCAAAGCCAAAACAAACATTTATCACCGCGACGGGAGGATGCGCGTCGATGACAACGGTGGCGGAAAAACGCATTACTGGCCCAACAGCGACGGGGAATGGGAAGACCACAAGGAAATGAAGGAACCCCCGCTCAAACTAAAAGGCGACGGATATAACTACGACTTCAGGGAAGATGACGATGATTATTACACGCAACCCGGCAAACTCTTCAGGCTTATGCCAAAAGATGAACAAAAACGTTTGTTCGCAAACACCGCACGGCATATGGGTGACATTCCCAAAGAGATAAAAATGAGACATATCAAACACTGTCATAAGGCGGATCCGGATTATGGCAAAGGCATCGCCAAAGCATTGGACATCC
>JAGYMP010000004.1 GCA_018400565.1 Bacilli bacterium
GAACGGTGATGCCGAAATCCGCTTGTTGGATGAGCATTATCGCAAACCCGAAACAAAAGATGCGACGGAATCAAAATTCAATCTCAGCCAATTTTCCGAACCGGACAAACGTCTTTCGAAAACATCGTTTATCCGCTGGCGGGACACAATCAAGTCCGGCTTCGGCAAAATCTTCCGCAAAAAGAAGTTTTTCGGCAAAATCTTCCTCCTGGCATATTTCATCATTTCCGCATTGATTGTGTTTAACCTGGCGACATACGCGAATATCAAAAATGTGGATGAAAAGGAATTCTTGGATGTGGGCCGCGATCTTATCGCGGTTGAGATCCCGAATGATTTCACATACGAAGAATCGGAAGAGCTGTTGGATAACACCTCGATTTCATCCTTTTCCCCTTATCAGTACGCCAAAAACGTCACCTTCAATTACCAGGATTTTTACCAGGGCAGAATTTTCGGCATGTCAACGGAGGTTTTCCCCATCCCCCTGTCCGAATTGGAAGAGAACGCATTGATCGAAGGGGACCTGCCCGAAACCAACACGGAGGTTGTGATTGACGCCTGGATTGCCGACGGGCTCCTTGAGCAAAAAGCGCTCAGTGATGTCGGCATCACCACGTATGAAGGTTTGATCGGCGCGAATCTCAACGCGTCGAACCGCAATATCGCATTGACGATCACCGGTGTTGTCGAATCGGAACAGCCCGTCGTTGCCGTGACGGACGAGAACCTGTATTTCTTCGCGTCAGAGTTATCAAGCAATGTGTACGCGCACGGAAGCGCAAGCGGCCATTACACCGTGACCGAGGGACAGGACGATCCGGATGAGGGCGAAGTGCTCATTCCTGACAGTTTTTCGTTCAACATCGGCGATCAAGTCCAACTCGCCGGCCGATCGTTTAATGTCGCGGGCAAATTTGAACTGTCCGAAGAGGCAGCCGCTTACGATGTGATGGAATATGTGATTTCAAATAATGATTACGAAGAAATGACGAGAAGAAGGAATATTGACGAACAATCAGTGACGCTCTATGCTTATGCCGATGACACGGAACAGGCCATCCGGGAACTGAATGAAGAGGATTACAATGCTTATTCGGCGTATGAGAGCAACCGTGATACCTATATCAGTCAAAAAGAAGCCGAAAGCGCATCGAACATCCGCGTGATCTTCATCACGATGGCCGGCGTCATCATCTATATCTTCTTCATGGTCCGTTCGTCGATGCTCGGCAGGATCAAGGAAATCGGCGTGTACCGCGCAATCGGTGCGACAAAGAAAGACATCTACAAGATTTTCGCCTCGGAGATCATCGCATTCACGACCATCGGGTCGATGACCGGGTATCTTGTCATGAGTCTGTTGATCTGGCGTGTGCAGGCCATCGTGGGCGATCTCGTCAGTGCGTTTTACTTC
>JAGYMP010000005.1 GCA_018400565.1 Bacilli bacterium
GGCATCACCGCTGCGAAGACATGTGCCAAAGCCGGGCTTGATGTATGCATCATCGAGAAAGAGACCATCGGCGGAAAATCCATCCATGGCGGAGGAACGTTGTTCCACCATATTTTTCAGTCTGTCAAAATGATGGATAAGATACACCACCATGATCTATGGGAAATTAAAGGTGATTCCACATTCCTGGCGGTGAACTTCGACCTCCTCAAGAGCGCTTACCAACAGGAAAAACACATGTTGGAAACGATGTATTCAGATGACTTAAAAACACATGGCATCACAATAATCAATGGTGAAAGCGTATTGACCGGCGCACACAAAGTGCAAGTCGATAATCAGGTTTATTCAGGCGAGACTATTATTTTGGCCCACGGGGCCATATTGAGTGTCCCCGGCATCAAGCATATTGAAGAAGCGATGGAACAGGGGTATGTCATCAGACCAACGGATATCGCATCGGTTGAACAAAGTATTGAATCGGTGTGCATTCTGGGCGGAGACCATATTGCGTTTGAAATCGCTGATTTGTTCACAAGGATGGAGAAGCATGTGACGCTTCTGACAAACAAACAACCGCTTCATGAAATCGATCATGATGCGCGAAAGGTCTACATGGATCATCTCAACAACGACTATCTGGAAATCGTCAGCCATTACACCGACATGGCATTGGCTGATCGTCAGGTGATGTATACGGTCAATGGTGAGGACCATGTCTTAAAGCCGGATCTTGTGGTCTTGGCAGAAGGCTATGAATGCAACAAACAGGTTTTGGGTGACATCAACATCGAAGTGAACGAATCGGGCATCATCACCAATCAGTTCCTTCAAACCAGCATCGATCACATCTATGCCGTCGGTGATGCCAACGATAAAATCAAATTGAGCAACGTCGCCATCAAAGAAGGGGAAGTGGCCGCCAATCATATTTTGGGAAAACAGACCCCGATTGATTATGACCGGTTCATGCACGGCCTGATGGGCGTGTATGAATATGCTTATATCGGACAAAGCGAGGAAACCATCAAAGCCGGAAATGAACCGTATCACGTTCATTCGTTTGATTTGTCACGTGATAACGATCTCTTCAGCAATGTGGACACACCTCTCATCAAACTTTGTCTGTCGAAACTGAATCATAAGGTTTTGGGGCTGCATATCGTCGGTGAAGAAGCCAATGAGGAACTCGGTCATCTTTACCATATCTTTCAGGCATCGTCCATGTCGAATGAGATGTCATTGCCCATCTACACCCGGATGCAAAAAATCAAAGAAGAGGTTGAAGCGGTCAACCACAGACATGTGGATCGACTGATCAACGAAGCCCTCGTTCCCGTCTATCAAA
>JAGYMP010000006.1 GCA_018400565.1 Bacilli bacterium
CGAACGCGGCGGAGAGAAACCGCGCAAGGATTATGAAAAATACAGCGATATTTTTCCGATTATCAACTTCATGTATGATGATTATTTCGATCGTTTCATTTATGAAGGATTGCCCTTCAACGACCGTTTTGAACCCGAGCAAATCATCGAATTTCTTAAGGCTTACAAAGAAAACATGGATCTTAACCTGGATGAAGAAGAATGGTTTGCCAATCTCAAAGCCACAGCGATTGAGCAAGGCTTCGCAAAACGGCGTAAGGATTATAAAAAGTATCCCGATGAATATGTGGGTCACATCGGTGATTTTGCGGAAATCGTCCGCATCGGCACGACATCCCGTAAAAACACACCAAATTTTTATCACGTGCTCAGGATCATGGGTGAAGAAAGAGTGCAAAGCCGGATCGACAAGGTCATTGCCCGATTAAAAGAAAAGAAGCTGCAATAAGCAATCACCACACATAAAAAGGCACGCCTGCATGCAAATGCATGGACGTGCCTTTTTGATTGTTATCGTGCAAATATCCAGTAAAACAAAACACCGATGAACGGGATTAAGATCACGAGTATCAGCCAAGCCAGTCGGTTGAGACTTCGTGGCCG
The DNA here is from genome assembly GCA_018400565.1 of Bacilli bacterium. Lineage (GTDB taxonomy): Bacteria > Bacillota_I > Bacilli_A > Izemoplasmatales > Hujiaoplasmataceae > M55B122. The sequence continues at coordinate 604 of JAGYMP010000006.1, forward strand.
TTTCCCGAAAATGATTGCGATGACGGTCACGATGACCAACACCGCCCATATTAATCCGATGATACCTCTGAATTCAAGAAAGATGGTTAACATGAAGTATGTTTAAATCAGGACATGGGATTGTTGCCGGTATTGGGAGTGTAACTGCCCGGATCGATGTCATCGATGACACCGTTTCTCATGTTATCCGCTCTTGATTGATATTGTTGCATCATCGATTCAATGTCAGCCATATGGTTGGTTTTGATTTGTTCGTAATTCGGTGTGGGAACTTCTCCGTCCTCAACCTGTTGTCTGAACTGATTGACCTTTGCCTCAGCATTCGCTTTCATTTCTTCTTTCAACGCGAGTGCATCTTGTTTTTTGTTATCCGCAAATGCCTGCATTTTTTCACGGTGTGCCGTTGTGATCAAGTCCATGAGGTCTTCCATCGGCATTTCCGCAAGTTCCTCGGTCGAGAGGGTCTCGTCGGTTTCCTGGGCACTTTTGATCATGCGTGCCTTACCGATGCTGATGTCGTATTCATCGGCAATGGCTTCTAAGTCATCATACACCACTTCGCCGTTTAACACAGCGCCGCCGATCTTGTGTTCCTCCAAATAAGTCTGAGCAGTTTCCCTTGCGTTAGTGTTGAGTTCGTTTTGTTGTGTCTCGTTGTCATTGCCGACGGTGATGATGACATTGTTGTCATTCGATTCGACATCAATGTAGCCCGTTTCCACAGCGGCGTTCAAGAGTGCATCCAATGCATCTTCATAGTGCATGCCGATAAAGTCAATGTCGGCACCGACGATTTCCGCATCTTCGTTGCTGAATTTGACGCTGATGATTTCATCGTTCTCATCAAGCACAAATTCGATGGACGGATTGATATCGACGGACATGAATGTTTCACCTTCTGCGGACGTCGTTGAACATCCGGCGATGGTGATGGCAAACACCGTTAACAAAACAATCATCATAAATTTTTTCATAAAAATCTCTCCCTTTTTTGAGAATGGCTTTCATTCGCACAAAATGAGGTATGCCCACTTTGTCTTTCCATTATATATACGATTGACACCTCCATTTTATTGGGGATTTTTTAAAAACAAGAATATACGCTCTATATACGCACATCGTGTCCATGAATGTTTCGGTTTTTTATGTGAGCGGGGTTTCATCCGGGCATAATTCCAACCGAACGGTGTTTTCATCGGCATCTTCGATCATATAGAAGCCATTTAGTTCTTCAAAGGGGATATTATGATTGTTGAGTTTGTCGAGAATCATTTCGATTTCATCGAGTTGATTGGTGCGAAGTGTGAAAGAACGAAGACCGTTTTGTTTGTTTTTGGCCGGGGACCGTTTGTTTAGCCAATCATTGATGGCGATATGGTGGTGATACATGGATTTAGAGAAAAACATCGCATTGATCGTTTCATCGAAATGCCGTTCAAAACCAAGGATTTGTTCATATAGCATATGTTGTTTGTCGGTATGCTTACCGTGTAGATGAAGATGTCCGATGGTTGTTTCTTTATGTATGTTGTATGATGCATTGCCGCTGCCGGCCGCATAAAACACGCCTGGGTAATCGAACTCATCCGTCGTTGTTTTCAAACGACCGAATTCATCGGTCCACTCGATGTCGTATTTGTCTCTGGCGACTTCAATCCCGTTACCGTCGGGATCCCTGAGATAGATGGCTTCACTGTAATAATGGTCGGCCGCACCGCCGATCGCAATCTGTCCGGCGATCAAATGCCGTAAAAAACGGCCAAGGGCTTTTCGATTCGGGACCAAAAAAGCAACATGATACAAACCGTAAGTATTTTCAGAGAGGGCTTCATCTGTCTTGTGAATCGCAAGTAAGACATCGTTGCCGTTTGCTGTATATTCAATCGAATCCGCGGTGTGTTTCTTTGCGGTCAATCCGAGGGCATTTTCATAGAAGTCAGCAGAGCGTTTGAGATCCGCAACCCAAAGGTCAATGCGTCCGACATGCAGCGCATTAAAAAATCGTTCATTCATAGCTATCACGCCTTCATTCACATTATAACGGAGATTGTATCAAATAACACGCGATATGATTCGGAAACACGCGTTTGTTCGGTGAAAACTGTTGCTTTTTTTCAAATAATTTGATAGTATATATATCGGTCTGAAAAGACCATATTCTTGAAAGGTGCGCTCATAGCTCAATTGGATAGAGCGTTTGACTACGGATCAAAAG
>JAGYMP010000007.1 GCA_018400565.1 Bacilli bacterium
AATGACATCGGTATTCAATACAGGACCGGGATCTATTATCTCGAAGACGACGATTTAGCGATGATTGAAAACGTCTATCATTCGATTCAGGCCAACTACGACAACCCTTTGAGGACCAACATCAAAAAGGCGGGTAAATTTTATCCGGCGGAATCCTACCACCAAAATTACCTCGATAAAAATCCCGGAGGTTATTGTCATGTGGACATGAGCATTCTGAAAGGTGATGGAGAAGAATGAAAGAATCATTGGTTATCCGCGAAGACATTAAGATTGCCATCGAAGAGGGACAGCCGGTCGTCGCTTTGGAATCAACGATTATTTCCCACGGCATGCCTTATCCGCAAAACCTAAAGACCGCACTGGAGTGTGAAGCAATCATTGAAAGACACGGTGCGATAGCAGCAACCATCGCCATTCTGGAGGGTAAGATCAAAATTGGTTTGACACCCGATGAGATTGAACTTATTGCCAAAGGTGAGGAACCCGTGGAAAAAGCCAGCCGGCGGGATATCCCCTATCTTCTTGCACTGAAAAAAAACGGTGCGCTCACAGTCGCGGCGACCATGATCGCCGCAAATCTTGCGGGTATTCGTTTGTTTGCGACCGGTGGGATCGGCGGTGTTCACCGCGGTGCCGAAAGCACATTTGATGTATCCGCGGATCTGGAAGAATTAGCGACAACCAATGTTTGTGTTGTTTCGGCGGGTATAAAATCCATTTTGGATTTACCGAAAACAATGGAAGTTTTGGAAACAAAGGGTGTCCCAGTCATTGGATATAAAACTGATTATCTGCCGGAATTTTACACAAGAGGCAACGAAATCAAAATCCCGATGAGATTGGATTCCCCATCCGAAATTGCCGATTTATTAAAACAGAAGTGGGGACTTGGATTATCCGGCGGTGTGCTGATTGCGAATCCAATCCCGAAAAAAAACGCTTATCCGAAAGAAACGATCGACAAAGCCATCCACAAAGCGTTGATTGATATGAAAAATGACGGGATCAGCGGAAAAGAACAAACGCCATATCTTTTGGACCGTATCAAAGAAATCACCGGCGGAGAGTCGCTCCAAGCGAATATCTCTCTTGTTTACAACAACTGTGAATTGGCCGCGAAAATCGCATGCGCTTATGCGGAAAGGGTGTAATCGAATGAAACGAGACAATTACCTTTCATGGGATGATTATTTCATGGGCGTTGCGAAGCTTTCTGCCATGCGCAGCAAGGATGACACATCACAGGTCGGGGCATGCATCGTCAATGATAAAAACCGCATTGTCGGCATCGGGTACAACGGGATGCCGATCGGTTGCGAAGATGATGATTTTCCGTGGAAACGCGAGGGCTCTTTTTTGGACACGAAATATGCATATGTGGTTCATGCTGAGCCGAACGCGATATTGAACTCCACGGTCGATTTGGCCGGAGCAAAAATGTATGTCACACTTTTTCCCTGCAATGAATGTGCGAAATTGATCATTCAATCCGGCATACGCAAAATCATCTATTTATCGGATAAATACGAGGGAACAGAAACCGACGTCGCCTCAAAACGGATGTTTGATGCCGCCGGCGTCGTTTATGAGAAACTGAGAGCATTTAATCTGGAGATCGCCCATCATGAATGAATTGACCGAACGTTTCTGGCCCTTTATCAAAGTTTTGGCTTTGCCTTATCTTGCGATCATGTTTGTGTTGTTGTTTCCGATGGAGTATTATTTGCAGACTCCGGGCGGACTCGCAGAAGTTGAAGCAATCATTCAGGTGGAAGACGGATACGAGCAGGAAGGCACGATATCCTCAACATACATCATGAGTATCAAGCGTCCGACGTTCTTTCAGTTCATGGCCGGGTACTTTTCGGATTATTCCACTTCCGGTGAATTATCAGGCAGTGACGCTGATTATACCAATGAGGAGATCAACACAATAAGTTATCTTGATAAATACACATCTGTCAATGCGGCTGTGATCGTCGCCTATGAAAAAGCTTCGGAAATCGATGATTCGATTACCATTGAATACAGTCAAAACCTCATGGTATATGGAAAGGCTGATTATCTCTCCCATTATGATGCGATTGATTTCGGTGATGAGTTTGTGCAAATGGAAGGCGACGGTGGAATGATCGTCACCAGTCAAGATTACATAGATTACATGGATTCCTTGGATGATGAAGATGAAAGCAACGACGAATCCAACCCGATTGCCGAGTATACTGAGGATAAAAAACTTTATGAGTTTACTTTCCTTGATGAAGATGGTGAAGCATATTCCGTTGTTTTGGAGAAAAACGCCGAAACGGATAAATTCGGTTTGACACTCGAGCTTTATTATCTCGTCAATAAAGAAACCACGTTTCCGGTTTATCAGGAAAGCGATTCAAACATCGGCGGACCGTCGGGCGGTCTTTTACAAACGTTGTCCATTTATAACATGTTGATTCCCGAAGATATCACAAAGGGCCGCAAAATTGCTGGTACGGGTGAGATTAATTATGATGGTTCGGTGGGATACATCGGTGGCGTGAAACAAAAAATCGTTACTGCTTACCTTAATGACGTTGATGTGTTTTTCATTCCTAATTTGGATGATGACTATTATTATGACAATTATCAGGAAGCATTAAGAGTATGTGAGGAACTGAATATCGATCCTGAGGGATGGTTGGTTCCTGTTTCCCATGTGGATGAGGCAATCGATTTTCTAAATGATCAAAATGGGGGGATAACACCATGAAGTTTTTAAAGAAAGTCTCCTGGAAACCCCTGCGTGAAGAAGTCGGTCTGAAAACCGTTTTGGATGCTTTTTTGGGCGGTTTTGTCTATGCAACACTGATTTTTTTCCCCGTTTTTGTGATTTTGGTTGAATTGATGGTCGTATACATGTACAAACGGTATACATATGTTGTGTTGATTATCGTGGCGCTTATGTTTCATCAGATGCTGATCCATTATTTCGCAAAACGTGCTTTGTATTTGAAGAAAGAAGATCTTAAAGCGGACATACGGCCGATGTTTGTGATGTCCGAAACACTCATAAATGTGATATATCTGATTGGTGGTTTATTGTTCATATTTGTTTTCATGCCCCAATTGTGGGTCTAGACGGAGGTTTACATGGTTTATTGGATTATGCTCATGGTCGGTCTTTTGGGCCTTGATCAATTAACGAAATATCTTGTATTACAAAACTTTTCTTATGAGGGAGAATCCGTTACTGTCATTTCCGGTTTCTTCGATTTTACGTATGTCCGGAATGATGGTGCCGTTTTCGGTCTCGGAGGCGGGAATAATATTTCGACATATCTGTTTGTTATTGCCGCTATCATCGCGCTCGCTCTTTTTACCATCTTTTTTGTTCGTGCGAATTTTCGCGACAAACGAGAGGTTTGGTACATATTGAGTTTATCTCTTCTGATTCCCGGGACGCTCGGCAATCTTATCGACCGTGTGTTCCAACCGGATCATGCAGTGATCGATTTCTTTGATTTTTATGCCATCTGGGATTACGTATTCAATGTCGCCGATATTTGTCTGACCGTGGGCATTGCTTTATTTATGTTCGACCAGCTCATTTTAGAACCGAAGAGGGCGAAAAATGATGCGTGATTTTGAAGCTGATGAATCCGCCGTCGTTGCTGCTGAAGATGCAGGTGAACGGTTGGACAAGTTTCTTTCACATGAATTGGAACAATCAAGAAGCGTCTCAAAGACAATGATTCAAGATGGTTTTGTGCATGTGAATGATCATATGAAAAAATGCGCTTACCGTCTTTCCAAAGATGATGTGGTCGCATGGAAAGAAATGCAGATCACGCGACAGATCGCTGTTCCCGTGAATTTACCGCTTGACATAGTGTATGAAGACGAACAGGTTTTGGTTGTCAACAAACCTTCGGGCATGGTCACCCACCCCGCCCCGGGACACCATCGGGACACACTTGCGAACGCATTGGTCTATCACATTGAACAACTTTCGGGTATAAACGGTGACGTTCGCCCCGGGATTGTCCATCGCCTTGACAAAGACACAAGCGGCTTGTTGATGGTGGCGAAGACGGATGATGCCCATGTGCACCTTGCAAATGAGCTTAAAACAAGAAAAACCGAACGTAAATACATGGCGCTTGTCGAAGGTGTGATTATGAATCAATCGGGGACGATTGATGCGCCCGTCGGCCGCGATTCAAACAACCGTCTTAAAATGGCCGTCACGGATCAAGGCAAACCTGCAATCACACACTTTTCGGTCGTCGAACGATTGCACGATCACACCATCATTGAATGCAGACTGGAATCTGGCAGAACACATCAGATTCGGGTCCATCTAGCTTACATTAATCATCCGATCATAAACGACAAGACGTATGGACACGGTCTTAAAGATGATGATTTCGGACAGTATCTGCATGCAAAAACATTGTCGTTCATGCATCCTGAAACATCGAAATTAAAAACGTTTGAAGCTCCGTTGCCTAAGGAGTTCAAACAGAAGCTGAGTCAACTAAGAAGGCAAGACAAATAAATGTCTTGCTTTTTATTATCCGGACATGTTGACATTGTGACTGAGATTAATGTAAAATGATTACAAGGATTCAATATGGGTGATTGACCATATTAAGACAATCATTGCCCATGGTATGAAATCCAATTAAACAGCATATAACACCGAAAGGATGAGAGCATGAATGTCTTTGAAGTCAGTCATTTAACTTATTCGTATCCAAAAGGCAAGTCAGGGGTCTTAAAGGATATTTCATTTGCCGTTAAAGAAGGCAGTGTTTTTGGTCTCCTTGGGCCGTCGGGTGCTGGCAAATCCACCACACAAAAGGTTTTGTCAAAATTATTGGACGGTTATGGCGGCCAAATTGCGTATAAGGGTAAAGATCTGAGTACATATGGAAAAGAATTTTATGAGGATGTCGGCGTCGGATTTGAGATGCCGGTCCATTTCAACAAATTGACGGGGCAGGAAAACCTTGATTACTTCGCATCCTTATACAAAAACACACTGGATTATCAGGATCTTCTCACTAAAGTGGGCCTGTATGAGGCCAAAGACCAACCCGTTGGTGAATATTCGAAAGGGATGAAGGTTCGCCTTAACTTTGTTAGGGCGTTATTGAACGATCCCGATGTTTTGTTTTTGGATGAACCGACCGCCGGGTTGGATCCAACCAACGCAAAAATTCTCAAAGATCTCATCAAGACATATAAAAAACAAGGCAAAACGATTTTCATCACGACCCATCTCATGGGTGATGTCGAACAGTTGTGCGACCATGTTGTGTTCATCAACGAAGGAAAAATCACGGAGACATCGACTGTCCGCGACCTCAAGAAGAAGTATGGACGCCGTGAGGTAAAAGTTGAGTACAGAAACGATGCATCATTGGAAACAGTTGTTTTTCCGATCGAGGAACTTGGGAAAAACGATGAATTTCTGAGTATATTGAACAATCGGGAAATCGAGACAATCCATAGCGGAGAAACAACTCTGGAAGATATTTTCATCAAAGTCACCGGAGTTGATTTCCATGGTTGAACTCTGGCGTTTGTTCAAAGGCGAACTCAAACGATTTTGGCGTTACAAAATTTTGTTTTTCAGTGTTCTGGTGACATTGATCTGGGTTGTCATTCTTTATTTTGCGAAAGGGGAGGAGACAAAAGGCATATTTCCCGCCTTGCTTTTGATGGATGCCGGGTTGATGAGCATTATTTTGCTGGGATCAGGATTTTTTCTTGAAAAGCAGGAGCGAACGTTATCAACCTTGATGGTCACCCCGGTTAGCCCTGAGCAGATTCTGGCATCGAAGATAGCAACATCCATGCTGATGTCGGTGATCTCATATGTGTTTTTAACGGCGGTAATTTTGATATTTCATGATTTTGACATTCAGTTGTTGCCCTTGTTTATCTACACCCTGATCGTCGCGTCCGCTCATTTGGCTATCGGCTATGTGATCACGCTTTATTCAAAGGATTTTATGCAGATGCTGGTGAGATACATGGGCGTTATTCTGCTTTTCATGGTGCCAGTGTTGTTAGCTGCCGTTGATGTCACGAATGAATGGTTGGATGTGGTGTATTTGCTTTCACCGAGTTATGCGGGATTGTATCTGTTTGAATCGGCTATTGTCGATCACACATTTTGGCGGATCCTGCTGGCACTTGTTTACTTGCTGGTGATTTCCGGTTCACTCTACCCCACAATCATTATCCGTCGTTTTAAAGCAGTATCGGTGAGGTGATGGCCATGAAAAAATACTTAAGTCTATTGAGATATGAATTCAAAACGATCTTGAAGGATTCCATGAACGCGGTCATTTTGGTTTATCCAATCATTGTTTTGTTCATCACAGCATTTTTGTTGCCGGGTATTGTTGACAAAACAGCCGATTCCTCCGGTAACGGAGCCACGATTTCACTTTTGATTGGTTTCACGCTGTCACTGGCGATGGGCGGGTTCATTATGGGGGTCCTTTTGGGATTCTCTTTGTTAGAGAATAAAGATGAGAATACGATTATGAATATCCAGGCAACACCGGTTGAGTTGTCAGGATATACCATGTTCAAAATCATTTATGTGTATGTGCTTGCGATATTTTCGAATATCATCATGGTCGGAGGGCTCAAACTGTTCGCATCCGATAAATATGTCGTGGATTATGAAAATACGACAGTTCACTTGCTCGATGCCATCTCCTATGGCCAGATTATTATCTTTGCGCTGGTCGCAAGTTTGATTGTGCCGACGATAGCACTTATCCTTGCATCGATAGCCAAAAACAAAGTTGAAGGGTTCGCATTCATGAAATCGGGCGGATTATTTATTCTCATTCCGATGTTGGCGTTGCTGAATGCCTTTCAGGACGGAAAACAATATATATTGGGACTCTTGCCTAATTTCTGGAGCATCAAACCATTACTGAATGAAGCGTTGGGACTTTCGCATAGCAGCGATCTTTCTTTTTACGGTTATCTGGGGATCGGTGTTGTTTACAGCGTCATCCTTTCTGCCATTTGTTTACGGTTTTTCCTGAAGCGGGCAAAAGCATGAAGAAGGTTCCGAAGTTCCATCTTATTGCGGCGGACATCGCTGAAAAAATCGTGGCCGGACAGTATCCGGTACAAACAAAATTAAAAGGCAGGAGTTTGCTTGCGAGCATTTACCAAACATCGCCCGAAACAACACGCAAAGCTTTGAATCTGTTGGTTGATGCCGGTGTGCTGAGCCGTAAACACCGAAGCGGTTTCATCGTGATGAGCAAACAAAAAGCAAAGAAATATCTGGAAGATGTCAGCATCCACCGTCAAGGCATCCATCTTTATAATGATATTAAAAAGCATATCGTAGAAACCAGAGAGAAGTTGAAGGAGTTGGAAAAGGAAATAGACAACTTAAGGCTTTTCCTTTTGGACAAAACAGACTGACAATCTGAAAATGAAAACGTTTTTAAGATGTTTTTTCATTCGTTTATTATTGTCTCATCTCATTTTATCATAACGTTCTTCCCCGGATTTAGACATCAACAAGAGAATGCACCACCAATCGTGTTTTTTGCAAATCTGACAACTTTATGATAAAATGTAAGATGTCAAAGAAAAGGAGTGAAACAATATGAATAAAATGAAACGAGTATTAATGGTAGCGTTAATCGCATTGGTCGGCATATCGATGTTTGCATGTGTCGGTGAAGAAGATGTGATTAAGATTGGTGAAGGAACCTGGGCATCAAATGCCTTCCATGACCAGATTGCTAAAATCATAATTGAAGAAGGTTATGGGGAAGAAGTTCAAGTCATGTCAATGGATACTTCAATGATGATTGCAAGTCTTAAAGAAGGCGATATTGATTTATCGATGGAAACATGGAGCGGCAACATCCCCACATATGAGCAAGACATTGAAGACGGCGAGTACATTAAGCTTTCGACCAACTTTGATGACAATGTGCAAGGGATTTACATACCTTCCTATTTGCAGGAAGAATATCCCGAATTAACACATGTTAAGGATTTGTTGAATGATGAAATTCTCCGGGCAACTTATGACGGGGATCCCTTGTTTTGGAGCGATGAACAAGACAGCCGAGTGATTTACGGCGGTCCCGAAGGTTGGGAAGCCACCAAAACGCTTCATAAGAAGATGGAGGCTTACGGCCTTGATGAGGAGTATATTTTCAAAACATTCCCCTCAACGGCCACGCTTAACACGACGCTGAAAGGCGCATACGATGAAGAAGCTCCCTGGGTCGGATACAATTGGGAACCCACAGCTATCATGGGTATGTATGACATGGTCTTGCTTGAAGATGACGAGTACACACCTGAACTCTATGAACAAGGCAAGTCCGCATTCCCGACGAACGATGTCAATATTGTTGTGAATACGACATTCCAAGACACCTATCCCGGAATCACCGATTTTCTGTCAAATTATGAGACCTCATCAGCTTTGACGAATGAAGGACTTGCATACATGGAAGACAATGATGCTGAACCTTCAGAAGCTGCCGTATGGTTTCTGCTGGAAAATGAAGATCTCTGGTCCGGCTGGGTCACCACCGATGCTTATGACAGCATCATGAGTTATTTGAACAGTCAGTAACTTAAACGTTCTAATTTTATGAAAAAATAATTACATCGCATTTTTTGCGATGTAATTATTATGTTTATAAGATTTGTGATAAAATAAATATGTATATAATGATTAAGAGGAGTGTTTGTTATGATACAACTGTTAGGAGGATTACTGGGTAGGTTTGGCATGGCTATGCATATTGCTGCAAGCTGGATTGTCGAGAACCTTATCGAATATCCTGAAGAATTGGTTTTCGAAGTCAAAGTATTCTTTGATGCCATTATTGATTGGTTGATTGCCAATCTCGGCGGATTTTTTGATGTGATTGCCTATGTAATCCGTAATATATTCTTAATATCGAAGGACGTATTATTGTTTGTTCCATGGTGGCTTTATGTGATTGGTCTCTTCTTTTTGGGATGGAAGCTGTACCATTGGAAAATGGGGATTTTGTTAGCTGCAATGCTGGCAGCGATCGGGATGTTTGGTCTATGGACTGAAATGATTTACACATTGACGATTGTGGTTATTTCTGTGATTGTTTCTATTCTTATAGCAATTCCCATGGGAATTTGGATGGCAAAAAGCAAGAGCTTGGAAGTCACCTTAAAACCCATTTTGGACATGATGCAGACATTGCCGAGTTTTGTTTATCTTTTGCCTGCGATCATGCTGTTTGAACCAGGCAGTGTTCCCGCTGTATTCGCGACAACGATTTATGCTGTTCCCCCGCTTATCCGTTTGACATATTTGGGGATTTCCAATGTGGATACGGAAGTCATCGAAGCCGGTAAAGCATTTGGATCGACCCCATGGCAGATGTTGAGGAAAGTCGAACTCCCACAGGCTCTATCAACGATTATGACCGGCGTCAACCAAACCACCATGATGGCCATGGCGATGGTCGTCATCGCATCGATGATCGGTGCTCAGGGAATTGGTTACAAAGTATTGTTTGCCATCCAGAACTTGGAAGTCGGCGCAGGATTCCAGGCAGGATTTGCCATTGTTTTCCTTGCGATTATTTTGGACCGGATTTTGCAGGGTCTGACAGCGACATCCGAAGAGGAGGAAACCGCAAATGCCTAAGAAAAAAATTGAAATCAAAGATCTTGAGCTTATCTTCGGCAAAGGTGAGGACCGTAAACGAGCCATTAAGATGCTTCATGACGGCAAAAGCAACGATTATATCCGTGAACACACCAGCAGTGCAGTCGGTGTCCGAAAAGTTGATATTGACATTTATGAAGGTGAGATGTTTGTGATCGTCGGGCTTTCCGGATCCGGTAAATCATCATTGATCCGTTGTCTTAACCGTATCAACACCCCGACAAACGGTGAGGTTTTGATCGATGGTGAAAACATTCTTGATTACTCAAGAGAAGAATTAAGGGATATGAGACGCCATAAGGTATCGATGGTCTTCCAGCATTTCGGCCTCTTCGATCATCGCAATGTGATATCGAATGTCGCCTATGGACTTGAAGTCCAAGGTGTTGATAAAGAAGAACGTGAAAAACTGGCAATGGAATCCGTCAAAGCCGTTGGTCTCGAAGGTTGGGAGCATCACAAAATCGAACAACTTTCCGGCGGCATGAAACAACGCGTCGGGTTGGCCCGTGCGCTCACGAATGAACCCGAGATTATGCTGATGGACGAACCCTACAGCGCACTTGATCCACTTATCCGACGGGATATGCAGAAAGAGCTTTTGGGTTTGGAGGATTACATTGATAAAACCATCGTGTTCATCACCCATGACATGAACGAAGCTTTTAAACTCGGTGATCGAATCGCCTTGATGAAAGACGGTGTCATCGTTCAGATTGGGGAACCTTCTGATTATTTTGAAAATCCCGCGAATGATTATGTCGAAGAATTCATTGCAGATGTTGACAAAGGACAGGTCCTTAAAGCCAAACAACTGATGCGTGAACCTGCATATGTGGCAAAAGAAAATGACCGCAGAACGACAACACGGGATGCATTGGAAAAACACGAGAAGAGTTTTTGTTATGTCATCGACGATAATGATGTCTTATTGGGATACGTGACTCTTGATGACTTGAACGAGTCCCGCAAACAAACGATCGAATCTCTGGTCAAAGAAGAACCGAAAGCGTTATACCGTCAACTTTTCTTAAAAGAGATTTATCCTTTAATGGAAAAAGGCACGACGGATGTTGCGATTGTTGACAGTAAGAACCGTTTGCACGGCGTTATCTCTTATGATGATGTGATACAGGCATTATCCATCTAGTACGAATATCATATAAAAAACTCGATCCGGTATCATAAAAACGGATCGGGTTTTTATTTTATTGTGTGCTTGATTTCAAGGCGTTTTCATAACGCTGTTGGATGATATCCCAATCAATGACGTTGAAAAAGTGTTCGATATATTCCGGACGTCTGTTTTGATAGTTGAGATAATAGGCATGTTCCCAAACATCAATGCCCAAAATCGGTGTCCCCATTTGAAGGGGGGTGTCTTGGTTTGGTGTGGATGTGATCTTTAGGTTGCCTTTGTCGGTCAAGATGAGCCAGGCCCATCCGGAACCAAAACGTCCTTTGGCTGCATCAGAGAATGTTTCTTTGAATGAATCGAATGAACCGAATGTGTCATTGATTGCTTTGGCGAGTGTCGACGTTTCATCAAGAATCACATTCTGTTTCAGGGCGCCGAAGAAAAGATTGTGGTTATAAACGCCCCCACCGTTGTTGCGTACGGCCGTGCGTTTTTCTTCGGGCAATTCATCTAGATGTTTGAGTAAAGATTCCAAATCAAGGGGAACCTCGTTCAAGCCTTCAAGGGCTTTGTTGAGTTTGTTCACGTAACCTTGATGATGCTTGGAATGGTGAATCTCCATTGTTTTTGCATCAATGTCGGGTTCTAACGCGTCATATGGATAATTGAGTTGCATCAGTTCAAATGTCATGGCTGATTGCCTCCTTCATTTGTTTGTAATTATATTATATCAACCAAAACGGAGCTAAAAAAGCGATACGCTCAAAAAAAATTAACTTGCGTTAACAAAAAAGGATCTCTCACAGGAGATCCTTAATCTTTTTCATGTTCTTGAAATTGACTTTTGCGATTTTTTTAAAGATGTCAACACCTTTCTCCATCCCAATGCGTTTCCCGATCAAATCAACTGCCGGTCCGGCGCCATAAGGAAGCCGGATACCGAGATCATCATTGATGGCATCCATTTTTTTCATAAACGTGTATCGTGCGATAATGGATGCGGCAGCAACTGCGGGATGGTAGGATTCCCCCTTTTCAACCATC
>JAGYMP010000008.1 GCA_018400565.1 Bacilli bacterium
ACGGATTTGATCAAAAAACTTAATGCCACGAAATGCATGAACTGCGGGCTTTGTTCGTATGTGTGTCCCTCACACATCGAGATCACGGATTATGTGGACAAAGCGAAAACGCTGTTGAAGAGGGAGGGTTGATCATGGCACGATTTGCGAATGGAAAAGCCCCTTTTATCAGGAAAACCGATCATTCGTCCTACGGGACGACGACCATCATGCGCGATTTTTTGATTGCGCTCGTACCGGTGATTTTGTTTGCCTGGTATAAGAACGGCATCAACGTGTATATGGACGGCAATGTCGGTGTCTGGGAAATGCTTTATCCTTTGTTCTTCATTTTGATGGGCGGTCTTTTGGCATACGTGATGGAAGCCTTGTTCATGGTTGTCACCGATTCCGAAAACCGCAACGTAAAAACGGTTGTGAAAAAACTCGAATTGTCCTATGCGCTTATCCCCGGTTTGCTGATAGCGATGGTGTTGCCCTTATACACGCCGGTTTGGGTATTGATGTTCGGCGTGTTCATGGGATCGATCGTCGGCAAGATGCTGTTCGGCGGATTCGGCAACAATATTTTCAATCCGGCCATATTGGGGTATCTCATGGTCGGTTTTACATTGACCGGTGTGATTAATCAAGCCGGCGGATTGTTCAATGCATCCGAGGTGTTGGTGGATGCTTACGCCGGCGCGACCCCGCTCGGAATGCTTTCCGGCGCACAAACATTGTCTTATGACACGTTGGTCGCACCCTATGGCAGCTTGTGGGATTTCTTCACGGGCATGATACCCGGGGCCCTTGCCGAAACAAGCGCGCTCGTGATTTTAATCAGTTATCTGTGGCTCATCGCCCGCAAGGTTATCTCTTGGTTCACACCGCTCATTTACATCGGCACAGTGTTTGTGATTTCATGGTTGATCGGTGTGATCGTCGGCGACGGCGGGATTTGGTTCCCGACGTACAGCATTCTCTCCGGCGGATTGTTCTTCGGTGCCGTCTTCATGGCGACCGAGCCGGTCACCTCACCGAGGAATCCGCTCGGCAAAGTCTTTTTCGCTCTTTTCCTGGGCGTGCTTACGACGTTGTTCCGCTTTATCGGCGTCTATCCGGAAGGCGTGGCGACATCGATCATTGTCATGAATCTTTTCACAATGCCGATGGACAATGTCACTTCCGTCATCCGGGCTCACGGTCTAAAGAAACCCGCGCTGATCCGTTGTGCGGCACTGTCGCTTGGATTTGTTCTTCTGGTTGTCTACGTGTTGTTCAAGGCGAATCAGACCTATACATTATTGATTGAACCCATCACTTCTGTGGGGGGGTTGTTCCGATGAAAACATTTTTTGCAAAACATGGTCTTGTCACGGGACTGGTTGTGATCCTCATCATCATTTTCGC
>JAGYMP010000009.1 GCA_018400565.1 Bacilli bacterium
ATCGCGGTACGATGCGATCACTTTTGAATAATGCTCGGAAAAAAGCACCTCCGATGTCGGACGAACGATCAGCCGTTCGGCCAATTCTTCGTTTCCGCCTTCGGTGATCACTGCGGTCTCGGGCGCAAAACCCTCCACATGTTCGGCTTCCTTCAAAAACAGTGATTCGGGGATCACCAACGGAAAATACACATTGTCATGTCCGGATGCTTTGAACCGTTTATCCAAAAACCGTTGCATCGCCTCCCAAATCGCATATCCCAGGGGACGGTAAATGATGAATCCTTTGGCTTCGGTATAATCCATCAGCTCAGCTTTTCGGCACACATCCGTGTACCATTGCGCGAAATCCTCGTCTCTGCCGGTGATGGCTTTCACTCTGCTCTTCTTTCCCATATGTCTTTCCTCTCTTTCATCATAATCAATACATGGCATCTTCCGCGAAACGGAGGAATGCCTCGGTGTCATCTTGTTTGAACACACCGCAGTCTTCAAGCACTTTTTCGAAGACGTTGCCGACTTCCTGTTTCAAAAACGCGCTTACATCGGCGGTTTGTTTTGCTTTCTCCTCAATTGCCTCAATCCAGGGAACATGTTTCTTCAATTCCGGATACACCCGATAATCCTCATCGGTTTCGATGCATCGTTCGATCAGCGCGAGTTCCTTCGCCAACCGGCCGGGAAGCACAGCAAGCCCCATGACCTCGATCAACCCGATGTTCTCTCTTTTGATGTGAAAATATTCCTCCCGCGGGTGAAACAAACCATACGGTCGTTCCTTAGTCGTGCGGTTGTTGCGAAATACGATATAAAAATGGTATTGATTGTCCTTTAGTTTCACAATCGGTGTCACGGCGTTGTGTCGTTGATCGGTTTTTGCGATGATCCCGAGTTCTTTGTTTTCATAAGTGTGCCAGTGTGCGGCGATCTGTTCGACCATGTCAAGGATCTTGTTTTCGTTGTTGCCGACGACCCGGATGGTCGAAAGCGGCCAATCCAGAACTTCTATTTTCACACGGCGGCGTTTGTAACGTTTGATCACACGGGCTTCTTCAATCGGAAAATCATACCGCCCGCCCTGAAAATGGTAATGGTTGAGAATCGAACCGCCCACGATCGGCAATCCGGCATTCGACCCGATCAGATAATGGGGGAATTTGTTGACGAATTCAATCAAGGTCGCAAATGTCTCGTTGTCGACCTTCATCGGCATATGCTCTTTTTTGAGCACGATGCAATGCTCATTGAAATAAGCATACGGGGAATACTGCAAACCCCATGCGTTTTTTTCGTGGTTGAGCGAAAGCGTCGCAATACGGTGGTTGCTGCGGGGCCGGATGCGGTGGTTGCCATAAAACCCGACATTCTCCACGCAAAGCGGACACTTGGGATAATCATCGGAACCAGCGGCCTTTGCCGCGATTTTTTTGGGATCTTTCTCCGGTTTTGATAGATTGATCGTGAGATCAAGCGGTGCATACTTCCCTTCATAAACGAACGTGATGTTTTTGGCGATGCGTTTCGTCTTGATGTAGTTGGTCGCTTTGGAAAGCCGGTAAAACCAGTTCGTCGCCGTCATCGGACCGGTTTTGTACTTCTTGTTGAATCTCCTGTCAACCGTTGAAGGTGCAGGCAAAAATTGATCGATGATTTTTGCTTCAAAACGATCCCTTTCTGCGGGATCATCCCCATCGATCAGACCTTTGTCGGCAGCTTTGTCCAACAGATGGTTCATCACGGTGAAATAATCAGCATTTTCATCGGGCTCACACGGTTCATATGTATGCTCACCAAGCAGATACAAAAGATTGTTGATGGCATAGATCTTATCTTTTTC
>JAGYMP010000010.1 GCA_018400565.1 Bacilli bacterium
TCTTTTTTCATCGAATCCACCTCCGTTGTTTGGTTACTTTCATTATAACACATCACATCCTGATATTCATGTGTGTGATGCAATCGTCACAATGGATGATTGTTCATGTGCAATGCATGTGCGATTACCTCTTGATAAATGAAAAATCACACATCTGATTCGGAACATAACATGCCATGAAAAAAAAATGTCACAGGCCACTGTCAACTATCCATACCCATGCAAATGTCAACTTCCCTGTTGAGTTTTCTCTAATCATTGAGTTCCTTTTGCATGGCCAAAAGCAAGGCCCCTGTCGGATCCAACCCATTTTCCCAATACATCATCCCGGCAAGACCATTCTCAATGATATATCCGCTTTTGGCTGCGATTGACCTGGGATCATCATACGAAATGAAGACGGTCCCGTCTTTTTTCATGATGTAAGGCACCCCGGCCTGAGTGTCATAATCATCATCATAATTGCTGTCATTGAGATAATGGTTGATGATGGAATCATATGAAACCCATCCGGCGTTTGCCCAATTAGACCATGTTTGGCTTTCTGAATCATACGATCGTGTTTGCTTGATGCCATAAAAAGAAACCCCCACGATGATTTTGCTGTTCGGAACACCATACGTGTGGTAAATCTCAACACTCTCTTCGATCGAACAACTTGTCAGTGTTTTGCCGGCACTGTGTATTGGATCATCAAAAACAGAAGAGCTGTTCAAAGCATTCTGATAATAGCCGTTGTTGCTTACCATCCCGTAAGTCATCATATTGATGTAGTCAAGATACTGATGTGAATGGGTCAGATCATATCTTGGCGGTTGCCACATGCCGCCGGCGACCGCGGCAGTCACAAGATGGTTTTGATTGTTTGCTTTCACCTTCGTATGAATCACACGCATCATGTCAGTGAAACGTGTCGCTTCGGAGGAGGTCGGTGTTTCCCAATCAATGTCAACACCGTCAAATCCATAAGCGTTGATCATATCGACGATATTATCCGCAAACGTGTTTATCCTAGTCGGGCTTGATGCGATTGCTGACCAATCCGAATCCGGGGCAACGGAGAATATGACCCAGTTCCCGTTT
>JAGYMP010000011.1 GCA_018400565.1 Bacilli bacterium
GGTCAGACTCGTGAATGGCTTACGGTTGATTAAATCACCGTTTGAGAGCAGACTGAGGGAACTTTGTCGAAGCAGGGTGGCGGATGTCAAGGTGTTCATGACTTGGAGACGTCGATTTTGCGTGAGTTCATCGGTGATGTCCGCACCCAAAACGAAGTGATAAGACTTGTGTGTTTCATCGTCGTAATCCTGCGTGGCATACACGGGATAATGGCGGTCCATGTTCGTGATGAATAAGTTGCCCTGAACATCCACGATTTTTTCATAATGTTCCAAAAAGGGTTGATATGTGGCCACGATGGGGATTTCTTTCATACCGGAGGTGTTTTCACCCGTGGTGTCGGTGGTTTGTGAACCACCGCAGGCGAACAAGGAAAACGACGTGAGTACGATCGTGAATATCAATAACAAACGGTTTTTCATCATTCATCCTCCTCGGGTGTGTAGGTGATGTCCAAAGGTTCATTAATCATGTAAGGGATGGTGTTTGTGCCATCATGGTTCCAATCGTCTGAGAAAGTATCCGGCACGGGGAAGTAGAGGATGATTCTTTCGATAGTTGCCCCATGAAAAGCAAGCGGATCGATCGATGAAAGCGGATAGGTGATGATCAGATCACCGATGGTGTGACCGAAGAAAGCGTAACTTGCAAAGCCATCAAAGTCATATCGTTCAATGACTACCGTTGAAGCGTTTGAATTAGGCGTGATGTAACGAAGGAGTAAGTGTTGTCCTTCGTTGTTTATGCCGGAAATCATCGATTGAAATGCCCATTGTTGCGGGATGGCGATCGACCGCATGTTCGCCGAGCCGTTTTCCCTCACAAAACCAAGATCGATCAACCAACCCGGGATATCATCAAGTGGTGTGGTAAAAATGATTTTCTCTGGATCTTCGAATGCATTCGAATCAATGGATTGGGTGGTGGAGGGAAAATGGATGGCCCGGATGGCCCTTGCTTCCTCGAAAGCCTGTGATTCGATGGTGATGAGACCTTCTGAGAAATTGATGAGGCGGATGGTGCTGTTATGGAAAGCAAAAGCGGGAATCGTTTCCACGGTGGGGAAAAGGTCGATTTCCAATAAGTGGGGGATGTCTGCGAACGCATAACCTCCCA
>JAGYMP010000012.1 GCA_018400565.1 Bacilli bacterium
TCAGTCGGTCGAATCCCGCATCCGCCATGCGGTGTATGATTTTTTGGACCGTCTGTATGATGTGGATGAGAAAGGATTGCATCATTATTACCGTGCGGACAATCAGTTCTTGAGCGAACTCGATGCCGGTAATTTCATGATGGCAATGAACTATCTGGTCGCATATGACATGGACGGCGGCGAATCCTTGTTGGAAAAAGCTGAGAATTGTTTTCAATGGGCCTACGATCACGCAACGGAGACACATCCGATGTTCACCTGGCAAGGCGGTGTCCGGGACGGGTTCAAACCGAACGAACTTTACACCAAATACACCGGAGATGCCTGTCTGACGGCCGCGGCGCTGTATAGGCGTACGAAGAATGAGGAGTATTTGTTTTATATCCAACAATTCCACAATTTCTTCAAACAGGCCCGAAAGGCCGGTTTCAAACACAAATACGACACAAATACCTACACATGGAGAAACACGGGATTCGTGTGGCGCGCATTCGGTTCCATCATCAACAGTTATCTTGAAATCTATGAATTGACCGACCAGGAGAAATATAAAGAAGAAGCTCTGCTTTGGGGCGAGAACGCTCTGACCCTCAAAGACGGAGAAAGTTTTTATCTGATTGACGGAGCATTCTGGAACTCGGATTTGGCGGCGCAGGAACTACGGGCCCTGGTTTATTTGTATGAGATCAGCGAAGATGAACGTTATCTGAATGCGGCGAAGGACTATGCGAAGTGGCTGATCGACCATCAACGCGATGACGGTGCGTGGGTCATCGGCATCGACAAAGACGATGAAGTGATCGCTCCCAACGTCGGACCCGGGGACACACCGAACATTGCACTTGCGATGCTGCGGCTGCACATGCACACCAAGGACGATGCCTTGTTTGCGTCAATGCAAAAGGCAATCCGTTACTCCTTGAGCATGCAGGCCGTCGAAAACGGGAAATATCCGTATCATCTTGACGATCCGCATGTCAAATGGGGCTTTTGGTCCTGGGAACCGTTGATGGATTATTCGCTCTCCGGAGACCAAAGCGTCCACCATATCCGCGGACTCTTGTTTTTTGCGCAGTATCTCGCCACAACGACAAAACAATGAGGCCGATCCATCCCGCTTCGTGCGGGATGGATTTTTCTCTTTTGAATCGCACACTTCATGATATAATGGGAAGGAAAAGAAGAAGAAAGGAGGCCGTCACATGACGAAAATCGATGATATCATGGCCGCAACCGGTTTTTCGCGGACAACGGTATCAAAGGCATTGAACGACAAAGAGGATATCAGCGAAAAAACAAAGAAAATTATCCGGAAGGCGGCCAGGGACCTCAATTACATCCCCAACATCAACGCAAGAAACCTCAGAATCAAACACAGCAGGGTCATCGCTTTGATTTTGTCAAGCCCGAGTAAGGAGAGCGAGAAGACCAACACGCTTTATCCCCTTTTAATGGGTGTCAACAAATACCTGAGTTCCCACGGGTATGAACTCGCGTTATACCTGATCGATTCCGAGAGGCAGACCATGAAGTCCTACGTCGGTTTCTGCCGGGAACGCAATGTCGCGGGCGCGATTTTAGTCGGCATCAAAACCGACGATGATTACATCCGCCAACTCGCAAACAGCGAAATCCCCTATGTGTTGATTGATGTGGACATCCGGAACACAACCCACAAGAGTGTCGTTAAGCTGGATGATGTTCGGGGTGCTTATGATGCGACGGCCTATCTGTTGGAGAAAAACCACCGGCACATCGCATTCATGAACGGCAACAAAAACAGCACCGTGTCCGAAGAGCGTCTCAGGGGGTACATGCAGGCCATGGACGATTACGGGGTTTTTGTCCCGAAATCCTACATCACCTATGCCGATTTCTCCGAAGACACCGCAAGACGGACCTTAAAACGACTCATAACCAAAAACCCCGGGGTCACGGCCGTTTTTTGCGCAAGCGACTTAATGGCACTCGGTGCCATGCAGGGTGCCCGGGAACTCAGTCTCACCATCCCCGCTGATCTCAGTCTCATCGGTTACGATGACATCCCGATCGCCTCTTACGTCAAGCCCTCATTGACGACGATCAGCCAGGATTTTCACAAGAAAGGTTATGAAGCCGCCAAACTGATCACGACACAGCTCGATGAAAACGAAGACAAGAAAATCGTCATCATTCCGCATCGGCTGATTGAGAGGGAAAGTGTCAAGCGACTGGAAGAACGATGAGATCACAAGACCGCAACCGATCGGTTGCGGTCTTTTTATGAAGGATACACATTGAACTTGAAAAGGGTCTTCATCCCTGTTAAAATATAACCATCACAAACACAAAGGACAATGATCGCATGGATGTCATTTTATACTCATTCAGAGCCATCACCCCGATTTTATTGTTGATCCTGCTCGGTTATGTGCTGAGACGGATCAAACTGTTCAACACAAATTTCGTTGATTTCGGCAACAAACTCCTTTACACGGTGTTGTTGCCGGCGTTGCTTTTTTATGCGATCTATTCGGTCGAAAGCATCAAAGACATTGGCTTCACCGTGGTCGCCTACGGTCTCATCATGCTCACCGTCTTGTTTGCGATCGGCATCGTCGTCGCAAAGGTTTTCATCAAAGATCCGCGGAAGAAAGGCGTGATCCACCAGGCGATCACCCGTTCGAACCTGACCATTCTCGGCATCCCTTTGGCCGAAGCGCTCGCCGGCCAGGAGGCCGTCACCACGCTTGCGCTTCTGACGGTGTTCATTTTGCCGATCATGAACGTATATTCCGTGATCGAACTGACGATGTATGAAGAAAATGACAAAGACAAAAAAACGATGGCAACATATATGGTCAAAAAGACGTTCACCAACCCTTCCGTGCTCGGCGCGCTTGCCGGCATGGCCGTGTTGTTGCTCAGGTGGGTGGTGCCCGAAGCGACGTTTTTCATGCGCGACCATATGGTCGTCCTTTATAAAACGATTGAGAACATCGCCCGGATCACATCCCCTCTGGCACTCATCTTGCTCGGCGCGGGATTCATGTTCTCATTCGCCAGGGAACACCTCGTCCATATCACACTTGGCACCGTGTTCAGAATCATCCTGTCACCGGTCTTGGTTCTGGGTCTCGCCGTTTTGCTCGATGAGACCGTGACTTGGTTTCATATCGGGGATTTGGAGATGATGGCATTGCTTGCGGTGTTCGCTTCGCCCGTGGCCGTGACCTCGAATATCCTTGCTGCCGAACTCGGTGATAATGACACATCGCTTTCCGCACAGCTCGTCGTGTGGTCAAGCATTTTTTCG
>JAGYMP010000013.1 GCA_018400565.1 Bacilli bacterium
TTCTTCGGCAACATCGATTTCCTTCTCTAACGTATCTTCGGCTTTTTCGGGGGTGCCGTGAACGAAATCCGGGATATGGATCCGTTCAAAAAACAGCGAGGAAAAAATATTGTCGACTTCGCGTTCGTATTTGTTGGTCGTGAAATACATGCACCAACTGTAATGTTCATCGGTGCTGAATGATTTGAAGATGAACGGACGGGACCGGTAAAATTTCAATTTGTCGATGCTGTCGATCGGAAGACGTCCGACCCGTGCATAAACATAATCACATGAGAAGATATCATCAAGTGACACATCGAGTGCCTCGATGTTTTTTACCTGTACCAAAGCATCTTTGTATTTTTTGATCAATTCCCGGGTGTTCTTTTTCTGATCCAGGAGCCCCCTTAATTTATTATGGGTCCTGGAGACATAATCCTGGATTTTCTCGAGCGTGTAATCAACCGTGTCGACATCGGCAGCATCGATACAGAAATCAAACTCATCCTCAATCTCCTCAAGCTCCTTCAATATGCGGTTGCAGGGACTTTCCGCATTATAAGCGGTCAGTCCGTGGACCCGGTCAACAATCTTCGAAGCTTCGGCCGGATGAAAACAATTCAGCTTGACGAATCGCTCCAGCGTCGCATCGAGTTTTTCACGGTGACCCATGATGTTCACCAATTTTATGTTTGCAATGGACATGAATCTCTTCCTCCCGGTTCATCGATCAAAACAAGCATGCCTGCTCAATAGATCAACATTTTCTTTATCTCTTCGTTTGTGAGATCGTAACGGACGCCTTCAATCAGATTGAACAGATTGTCGCGTTCGATTTCATTCAAAATCAAAAAAGCGGAATAGACCTGGGGCGCGTCGTTCGAATAATACATATATCTCCTGGCGAGATTGTATTTCATCCGTTCCGCGTAATATTCAATATAAATATATTCGTCATCTTCGCTTTTCAGCGAATGTTCCGAACTCTCAAGGTAAGTCAAAATCAAATCGGCATCCGGAAGTGCCATCATCTCTTCAAGTGTACGCTGTCTTATCGTGGAATATTTGAGAATCAACGCATTCATGATGGTCCTGCGGTCCGCTTTATAAAACTTCTTCAGCCTGTAAATCATGATGATGTTGTGCAAATCGATTTTCGTCTGGAAGATCTCTTTCAGACGTTTGTTCTCTTTGCCCGTGAACAACTCATCAATCCGCTTAAAAACCTCATCGTAATAAAGTTCATCCATTTTTTCTTCGATGTCCGTGTAATGGATGTCTTCCATCTTCTCGGTCTCAAATTGCTTCAAAACGGGATGGTACCGTGTGCCTTTTGTCGCCTCAAGCAACTGTTCGTATGTTTTTGATTGCGTCAGTTCCTCCGTGTCAAAACTGGCATGGGCGGTGAAATATGTCGGGTAATTCGCCAAAAGGATGTCAAAATCACCTGAGATGATCGCCCGCAAGGTTGACAGGATGATGTCGATTTCCCGCCGGACCATGTTCAACTGATAAAAACGGGCGTCTTTCGTTTTTAAAAACTTGACG
>JAGYMP010000014.1 GCA_018400565.1 Bacilli bacterium
AACATCATTATTATACTAAATTTCGCTTGAAAAACAAGAAAAAAGCTCCGCGGAATCGCGGAGCTTGTGTGAATATGGGTGTTCTCGGGAATCAATAATCAAAAGAAACGATCAAAGTTTCATCCAAAACACGGAGTGTGAAAGCGTTCATGACAAAGAAACGTACGTTCTCATCATCATGCGCCTCATAACCTATCGTGTAATCCTGACCGATGGTCATCTCAAGATCATCGTGGTCAACAGGCATCAAAAGGCCGCCTTTTAGTTGTTCGGAAAGAATTACCGATCCGCCGATCATGTTTTCAACGATTTCTTTTAACAATTTGGCGCCGTGGGCCCGGTGCAGATCCTGATAGAGTTTCTCTCCCACGACAAGATTGTGGGGCGGCAATGCGAATGCATGTTTCAATGCAAGCATGCCTTCGTTGATGCCGGCCAAAAGAGCTTGCGGATCGTCCTTGAGATCGATTTTCGTTTCGGCAAGGGGCTTCAAGCCTTTGATCATCGCATTTTTATTGCCGTTGTAAAGAACATCTTCCTCGAATTCGGCCAAATGTTTCACGGCCTCTTCCAGCGCATCAAGTTCGACATCATCCACGCCCCGGTCAAGGTTATCCAATTCCCATTTTGATAATTCAAATGTCACCCGGGTTTCCATAAGGCTTTTTGCCTCATACAAACCGGCGTCCACATTTTTGTCGCCGGTGTCAAAAAGATTCAAACGGCCGGATGTGACGACTTGTGTCCCAAGACCGCCGGGTCCTTCGACGTGCAAGGTCTTCCTTGCTGTCAAAACGGACTTGATGACTTCTTCGGCGCGTTCGTTGATTTCATCCCAGGCTTTTTCAGGGATGGGTGCAAGTGCTTGTTTAAACATGTCCATGTCAACCCCTCCTTATTTCATCGATCCGACATTCAAGGACTTACCCGAGGAAGAACCTTCTTCCTCTTCTTCGCCTTCGTCATGATGGGCGGCAATTTTTCCTTCTTTAAAAAGGTTATCTCTGAGTTCATCATCAAAAACGGGCAATTTTCTACGCAACCATTCCAACGCCATCGCGGCGTGTTCGACTTCTTCGTCACGGTTG
>JAGYMP010000015.1 GCA_018400565.1 Bacilli bacterium
TGTCAAGGTTTGAGTGCTAATTCTTTTTCATCAGGATATCATCTTTCATCCCCCGTCGGAAACACCTTTTTCAACAAATTAAAAACCTCCGTTTCCGGAGGTTTTTAATCGGATATGTTAGAAGAGATTCAAACCGTCATCCTTGGAAATCATCCTTAAGTTCGCTTCGCCCAGCCGGTCGATTGTCCTGCCTATTTCACGGTAATCCATATCCATGGCAATGTTTGTGAGATTGATAAACGACGAACATACGGGGGTTTTTATGCTGAGGTGTTTCCCCAAATCCTCCAACAGCACCAAACCTTCGGGCACATCTTCCGTGATGTATCTTGAATCGGAGACATTCGGACCATCAACCGAATGGTGCTTCGCATAATCATCGAAGACATCTTTGGCGTCGCGACTGAGATCGTTGGTGTTGCGTCGCTTGCACGTTTCGACGTAAGGGGGACTGAGATAACCAAGCGCATCGAGAATCGCCATTTTTTCCCTGTCCAGTCCCTCAACAAGCTTCCATACGGTTGGTGTGAAAACCTCTTTGTACATTGAATACCCTTCATCGGTATGTTCGATCCGCGGAATACTCATGAATGCGCCGACAGTGTGCACAATCAGATTCGGATTATGAAGTGCGGCCTCGAACACGGATAAATCATAGGCGAATTCCAGGTTAAAGGCATCCAGCTTCTTCTTGACAAACGACCGGCTCTCACCGGGGAAAACCCCGAGTGGATTTGTTTTGTTTCGGAAATAGATTTCAACTTCTCCCGGGGAGACAATCCGGCAGTCCATGGGTGAACTCTCTGCTTCAACGATGTTTAATCGTAAATCGGGAACATATTTCATGAAAAAAGCTGTCGAAAGATACCCGGGTTCAAGCAGGATGATTTGATTGTCCCTGAGATAAGGCGCAATGCGTTTGATCAACTTCTCGTGGTAGCGCGTGCGGATGAAAATCACAATCACATCACTCTCGGTAATCTCCGAAACATCCGTGCTTACCACGTCCAGTTGAACGGTTTCCGTGTTGTCGTCTTCAACCATCGACAGGCGCCCCTGATTGTCCATCACCGTCTTGAAATGCTCATTATGGATGGTTGTTGACGTCTTAATCAATTGAACGGTGTGGCCTTGGGCTTTCAGATGTGCCGCCATGGCTGTGCCGCCATTGCCCGTTCCGAGTACGCTGACATTTAATTTTTCCATCTCTTACCTCCTACACATATATTCTAAACACCGCAGACAGCATATGAACCCGTTTGTCATTTTTGTGTGTCATAACATGGATCGTTTCTTCGTGGAACCGTTTATCGCGGTTTGATGCATGCTTCGTTATCGTTTTCGGGAGAATTGACGATGTCAGAAACACGGTTACGGTGTAACTCTTTTCGGGTGTGCAACTGCCAGAGGCGATCCGTTTTACCGTATGCGGGAACCGTGAGCCATTTTTTGCCGGCTTCGTGATTGAGCATCACGGGCATCCTGTCATGAATATCGCGCATGGAACCATCGGAGGGTTTCGTGATGATTGCCGCTGTATGAATGGAGGCGCCATCATCATCACGGTAAGACGTCCAGAGTCCCGGCATGAGGAAAAACCGCTGGTCTTCAAGCATAATGCGATAAGGCTTTTTCTCATTCCATTCATAAAAACCGTCGGCCAAAACCAAACATCGCCCCTTGCGTAACGGTTGGTCAAACATCGGTTTGTTTCCGAGACTTTCCGAACGAATGTTCACCAGCTGAAAAGACGAGTTTTCTTTTGCTGCGAAAAAAGGTTTGAACCCCCATTTGATCGGTCCGGCCCGGTATTGAGACCCATCGAAAATAAGGGTCGGTACGTCTTGGCCGGGGGCGATATTGTATCTGGGGAGATCATAATCGATATCATCGACGGCAAAGGTTCGGATCAGATATTCAACCACTGTTTCTTTGTCATAAGCCAGCGAAAACCGTCCACACATGTTCTTCTTCACCCTCATTCATGTCTGGTCACCTTAAAACGCATCAGGTCATATGATTCGTCAGGGGTGATGCCCGCCTTTCGGAGGGCGATGTCAATTTGTTCTTCCGGTGTGTCGATGCCTTCCAGATCCGGCAGCAGCAACCCGCTCCTTGAGCCTTTGCGAACGATGACACCGTAGTGTTTTGGATCAAGTTTTGACAGTGAATCAATGGATTCGGGTTCTCCCAATACATCCACTCCGTATGAAAGTGATGGTAATTCGGATTCGGTGACCGAGGGAAACCGGGGATCATAAATGCCCGCCGAAACGGCGTTGGCAATGATTTCCTTCGCTAAGTTATCCTTAGTGGGTCCCGTTGTTCCGATGCAGCCCCGCAGCGACCCTTGTTTTTTCAGTGTCACAAATGCTCCCGCCCGCCGGTTTGTCAACTCTTCAGGAAGGTCATCCGGAACATCGATATACTGTCCCTTTTTCACATAATGTTCAAGCGCTTGTTTTGCCAAAAGGATGTAATTGTCCATCGTGTCCATTATTCGATCGTCTCCTTCGTCAAGATTTCGTATGACCGGGGGTGAATCCGGCAACAGCATAACCGACACCGAACGGCCCTTCATATGAATGAAACTCTGCGTCAGTGCTTTCACCGTCAAGCGCCCCCGTCATGATGATGAACGAACGCAATCCGCACTCACCGGCTTTTTCCGCCAGAGATGGTTTTATG
>JAGYMP010000016.1 GCA_018400565.1 Bacilli bacterium
CACAATTGACATGATTCAAAGCAGTGAAAAGCACATTGCCTTTATCGGCGCGAGAAAGAACCAGACTCATCATATCGCCTGCGTGCACACCGTCATATTCGCCGGCGTCAATCGAAAAATATGTCTTTCGTGTGAAAAGACGTTCCAATGGTTTCAAATTTCTCATAACTGTCATTTTCCTTTCAAAAGCACGGGACATTAAAATACGTCAGATGTTTGGGGTGAAAATCATCTGACTCATCACGCGTTTTAAGCGTCACGTTCACTCGGCATATTCAGGGTGATGGTTGGTATTGATGTTGATGTGAACCGGTTGGATACCGTGTTCAAATAAAATACCGCTTGTCTCAAACATCGTTTTTTTCGTACCGAGCAACATGATATTAGATTCCTCGGCTGCATCAACCACTTGCGTTGACGGTGTTTTTCCCTGTACGAATAAGATGATTTCGATGTTGAGGATATTGGCCGCCCGAATCGCCTGTTGCGTGCAAAGTCCGGTGATCAACACGGTATCTGAACGCATATCGTCATCTGCGGTGTTGTTCATCATCAATGTGTCACTCATCAGATCGGAACAAAAACCATAGTATGCCTCTTTATCGAACCGTTTGTTTTTTTGCGTATACGAACAAGCCTCCACAGTGGAAATCAAGCCATAGATTTTCATCTCACGACCTCAATTTTTTTATGACTTCTTTGGCCTTTTGGACAGATCCGTTCCCATAAACCTTTCCGTTGACCGTGAACACCGGAGCTAATCCGCAAGCCCCGAGACATCGTGTGTCCTCAATGGTAAATTGACCGTCTTTCGAAGTTTCGCCGACGTCAATGCCGAGTTCATCGCTGAACGTGTCCAAAATGCCTTTGCCGCCGCGGACATAACATGCGGTTCCCATACAGACACTGATGACATTTTTACCTTTGGGCTTCAACGAAAACTGACTGTAAAACGTGACGACTCCGTTGATTTTCGCAACACTCATATCCAGTTTTCCAGCAATGATTTTTTGGATTTGCAACGGCACACACCCAAAAATTTTTTGTGCATCCTGCAAGACCGGCATGAGCGGACCGGGTTTTTCAAAATGAGTGTCGATAGACTCATTCAACAATGTTAATTTCTTATTTGTGATGATGGATTCCATGCAAAAAATACTCCTTTCTTTTTTTAGCATGAGAATTATATCATGACATTTATAAAAGTCAAACCCTCAATGCATGGTTGCAAACGCTTTCTTTTGCAACCATAAAAAAAACGGCGCGATACGCGCCGTTTCTCGCTATTTTTTCTTAAAATGCCACCACAGATTACTGCCGATCAACAGCAATGTGAGACCGCCTCCGATGAACCATGCCCCATAAGAAACAAACAAGCTCTCTTGATGTTGTCTCGGAGTTCCGACAAAACTCCCTTCATAGGTTTCCCCTTTGACGATAATTTCCAATTTTTTTGAAATGATCGTCTCATTCTCATCGACAAAATCAAGATGGAGATGATACGTGCCCGGCGTCGTCGCATGATCCGTGTAAGAATCATAAGCGATATTAATGTCATAAGCCATGCCCGCTTCCAATTCACCCGCACTTAACAAAATATCCGCAAAATCCTCCAACGTGAGCACACGATCGACATACGTCTGAATCATGGCATCATCCACATAGATTTCGGGGCCGATCAAATCAGCGACTTCGACGGCTATTTCGTGAACCGTCATGTTTCCACTCGAATCGATGGCTTCAAATATAACCGTATAAATACCGATCATCGATTCATTCGTCGTATATGTGTCTTCTTTCAACGTGATATCCGATAAAGTGAGGCTGTCATAATTATCCGAAACATTCAATTGGTTTTTGATCCCAAGCACATCCAGAACCTGGGTATACCCCGTCGTGATTTCCGTCGGTCCGCTTAATAACGGGGCTTGTTGGTCGACGACATAAATGACGATCGTTTTTGTTGCGACATTGTTGTTTGAGTCACTGACGGCCAATTTGACGTTATAATCACCCACCACACCGGCATTCGCCGTGTAACCGTCGTCCGTGATGCCGATTTGATTGCTGATGTCACCGTCGTAATTGTCGCTGGCGCTGAACTGTGAAACAATGTCTGCTTCTGTCAATACGTTGGGAAAAACAACGGTCAGTTCCGTTTTTTCCGAAAACACCGGCGGCAACACATCGACGACCTCAACTGAAACAATGCATTCCGTCACGTTACCTGCTGAATCCGTGGCCTCAAAGGAAAGCCAATATGGACCCAATTCGGTTGGGGTATTCGTGTAATTACCGCCCGTGTGGGTGATGGATGTCGACACATTACCGTCGATCTCATCATTTGCGACCAGGGAATCCTGGATTTCCTGGATCGTGATCGGTGCATCATAATATGACGTGACCGTGCCCAGATTCTCAAATGTGGGCCCTTCGCTGTCCGTGGACTCACCCTGATAAACCTCAAACCCGTCATAAGCATCGCCTTCTTCCAGCATGTAACCCTCATACGGATCGATGACACTGAGAAAAAATTGCGGATCCATCATGAAATTCACGACCAACGCATCGATGTTCCCGTCAAGCGTAAATGTCACATAGTAAACATCATAATCGGCGTGAGGGGTAAAATCCACGTCATTGAAACAAATCGCCTGACCGTCGATTCCGTCTATCAGGGTTTCGATTTCGACCGATCCCCTCCCGTTTACAATAAAATCATTCGGCACACTCAACAAATAGGTCTGCCCCGGTTTGACCGACATGGGATCAATTTCCCCGAAGGTCAGAGTCGCCGTGTCTGCATCAGCCACAGCATTGTTCGGATCCAGATAATTATCGCCGATCGGTAACCCGGCCCCAAAAACATCGGGCACATGCACGATGATCCCCGCGATGAACATGGACAGACATGTCCACATCAAACAAACTCGGATTGCTTTTTTCATTATATCCCGCCTTTCAACACAATAATAGTGAGAAGACGGTGGATTACTTCATAAAAAAAAGATGACGGCCGGACACAACTGTGTTGTATCCGCCGACATCGGCTGCGTTGGTTGATTTACTCCAATTCGTTTTTAAGATTGCGTTTCATCAAACCGTCGATGGCTTCTCTGAGCGGTTTGCCTTCATAAACGTTTTGATACAACGCATCCGTGATCGGCATGTCGATGCCGCGTTTATTCGAAAGTTCATGAAGGGTTTGTAAGGTATAAATGCCTTCGACCGTGGTTTTGACCCGACTCAGGGCTTCATCCTTCGAACACCCCTGACCGAGATAAAAACCAAATGAATAATTCCGGCTGAATTTTGTCGTCGCAGTCACAAACAAATCACCAAGCCCGGTGAGCCCGTAAAGGGTTTGTTCGCGAACACCATATGTTTTCATGAGTGCCCGCATCTCATGCAGACCCCGTGTGAGCAGTGCGGCTTTGGCATTGATGCCGAGTTCCATCCCATCATTGATGCCGGCCCCGATCGCAATCACGTTCTTGATGGCGCCGCCCAATTCCGCACCGACGATGTCATCCGACGTATAGACACGAAAGTAATCATTGTTGAAAAGCCGTTGCACACGCGCGGCCAGTTTCATGTCTGCGGATGCCGACACAATCAGCGTATAGGCGCGTTCGATGACAAGCTCTGCGTGCGAAGGACCGCTCAATGCGACAACCCCTGTTAACTTATCATCATCCACACAGTCGCCTATGATCTCCGACACACGGAAATCCGTCTCGTTCTCCAAGCCCTTTGCGGCCGAGATAAGCAAAACTTCCTTATGAAGATGTCTGTTGAATTCCGTTAAAAAACCGCGAATAAACTTGACAGGAATCACCAACACGAATTCATCACTGAAATCAATGAATTGATCAAGATCCATGGTCGCACGGATGCGGTCATCCAAAACCTTGTTTGGGAAATACATCTTATTCTGATGATTCTCATTGATATCCGTTTCAAACTGTTTCTCAATCACATAAAATAATACATCATGATTATTATCCGCAAGCACGCTTGCAAGTCCAAGTCCCCAACTTCCAGCTCCGATAATTCCGATTTTTGCCATAAATATTCCTCATTTCCTTCTTTTTTTCAATAAAAACAAACGATTTGTTTGTCCATGATGTTCTAAATCAATCCACTGTTCTTTTACAATGATAAAAAACGGTTCTAATATTTCATGCCACCGAGCATTAGACAAATTCCATAGATACATACCGTTATTGTCCTGATACAATTCGGAAGCTATCTTCTTCAAACCGTATTGTTTGCATTCCTTATCCTGCAAATAGGGATTTAATTTTAAAAAGACGCGACCGTCCTTTTTTAATATACGATATGTTTCTTCAATCATCCTTAATCCATCTTCGTCGGTCAATTGATCGACAATGTTTGAAAGAATTACAGCATCCATAGAATTTGTAGGAATTTCAGCCAATGTCTTATTTGATCCAAGCCGCAGATCTACTTTAGGCTGTGATAACTCTGCAAATAAATATCTTGCATGTTCAAGCGCGGCCCTAGACGCTTCAATTCCATAAAAATGCCCTGAAAAATGGTTAGCAAGCACAAAAAGCATCATTCCTGTCCCAAAACCAACGTCCAACACGTTTATATCGTCTTTCCCAAGCCAGAGCAACCCTTCATCAATCATCGGATAGTTCGTGGTTGGTTGGGGAGACGATGCCGGTTGCTTTTTTGAAAACACACGATCCCAAAAATCGATTGCTGATTTATATGTATCCTTCATATAATCGACCTCCCAGATTACTTACAAGTATACAAAGAAACATCATTTTATGCAAGCACAATAAAAGCTCCCTTATCGGGAGCCTGGTTTCTAAAGTTTGTTTATATGGTTTTTGTTATTCAATGACCGTCTGAGCGTGTTCAATTTCGATGTCAATTGTGTTTATCTTCATACTATTTATGAATCCTCTATCAATATATATTACAATAATCGGATGCTCGGAAGACTCATCGAAAGAAAAAATCCTTCAATTTTCGATGTGTTATAATGATAATATATGACAATTTGAAGGAGAATCTCTATGGCTTTATCCACGACCGAAAAAGAAAATGCTTTAAATACCCTCAACAAACGCATCCAAGCCATCGATGCATTTTTGAACATGCATTATGATCCCGATGCAACCCCGTCCCGGTACAAATCCATCGATCACACGATGGCATCTTACAACATCGATCCTTCTGCTTTTGAAGACCGTTCCTTGGATGACGTGTTGGACGAACTCGATGAAACATTCACGGAAACATTGTTCCGTTTTATCCGAGTAAAAAAGAAAACCGAACCGGAAGTATATAAAACCGCCAACATAACAAGACAGCATTTTTCGAAAATCAGAAACGACAGCCACTATCATCCAAAGAAACCGACCGTTTTGGCATTGGCCATCGCTTTAAATCTAAACCTTGATGAAACAAAAGATCTTTTAAAAACAGCCGGCTATGCATTATCCCCCAGCAGCAAATCCGACATGATCATTCGTTACCACATCGAAAACAACATCCATAACCTTATTGAAATCAATTATGTTTTATATCATTACAATGAAAAACCGCTGGGACCGTCTTGAATTGTCGCCCTGCAGTTGACCACAACCCTTTCTTAATCTGATAAGATACACACAAGAAAGGATGATTTTGATGAAAAGCACAACCGAACTGGTTTTTCTCCTTGACAGAAGCGGGTCAATGAGCGGGCTTGAAAGCGACACGATCGGCGGATTCAACGCCATGATCGAGAAACAAAGGAATAAAGAAGGGACATGTGAGGTCACCTCGGTTCTTTTTAACCACCGACAGATGACATTGCATGACCGAAAAGACATCCATGCAATCAAACCACTCTCGGATTATGATTACACTGTCCGCGGAAGCACAGCGCTTTTGGATGCGTTGGGTGAAACCATCAACAAAATCACATCCCTCCATGGATGGATGAACGACGATCAAAAACCAAACAAGGTGTTGTTTGTGATCACGACTGACGGATTGGAAAACTCCAGCCGGGAATACACTTACGAACAAATCAAATCAATGATTGAAGAAAAAAGACGAAAAAATGATTGGGAATTCATCTTTCTGGGCGCAAACATCGATGCCGTGGGAGAAGCGACCCGGCTCGGCATCGACAAAACGAAAGCAGCGGCTTATCATCCGGACAAAAAGGGGACCCGCATGAACTATCAATCTCTAAACCACGCGATTGACGATTTCAGGGCCAACCGCAACATCCGAAAAGAATGGGCTTCAACCATCAAATCCTACGCAGAAAAGAAGGAAGACGATGAAACATGAATCATTGCTTTATGCGACAGAAGAATGACAAAACAAAAAAACCGTCCCGTTTGGGGCGGTTTTACCTTCTTTATTGTGGAGAAGAACCGATGTTTCGCAAAAACAAAATTCTCAGATCGATCGAAAACTTCGCTGGACGGCTATTCCTCGTCGGGTTTGAGATCGTTCATAAACCCTTCCATGACATCGGTCAACAAATCATAATCAATTTGGTATCCGGATTTTCTTCCTTGTTTTCCCAGTGAAATGACACCGGTGGTCAAAAATTCATTGAGATGATAGGAAATCGTGGCCGAGGAAACATCCAATTCAGCAGCGATTTCTTTGGTCGAGGTCACGCCCTGCGCAAGAAGACGCAAAACCTCATAGCGGGTTTTATCCCCGAGTGACTTAAAAATCTTCACACGGCGCACAAGTTTGTCTTCATGATGTTTGGCGATCGTCTCAAAGGATTTTTCCATTTCCTTTCCCCAGACAACCGTCGTAAGACCATCCGACGAAAACAAGCGCATCGAATAGGGGAAAAGCGCGGAGACGAGCAATATCACACGCTTTGTTTCAATGATGTCGACGTCGATGCTGTCATAAGTGATTTCCCTGAGACTGTTTTCGGGATCCTCATTCAATCGATCGGCCAGCGCTTTGCCGATGAGGGCAACGCCTTTTCCTTGTTCTTCATACACGGAGGAGAACATCGGAAGGATGCTTTCCATAAAAGCAACGTATTCGGACACGTACGTTTTCGTGTTTTGGATCATCATCAACAGATTCCACTTGAGTCCGGGGTCAATCGAGAGTCCGTTGATGAAGGAGACAAAATCCCTGTCTTCCGTTTCATCTTCGTCCTCCCGGTCGGATTCACCCGATTTCATCGCGTCTTCGTCGATTTCTTTGATGGCATTTTTGAGTCTTTTCCTAAGGGTTCGATCATCCATGGATAATAAATCATTTAAATAACTCCTTTCGTTTTCGTAATCATGCATCGGCACGGCAAGTGACAATACCTGAATAAAATCAAAATCAGCAAATATATCGTCGTAGTAATAGTTGGCGATTTTATTTTTGTGGGGTTCCAACTTCGTTTGCATCTGTTCAGTGAACCGGATATACTCTTCGCTTGCGACTTCTTTGAAGAGATCGTTCTGTCGGTTGATGTTTTCGTTTTGCTGTCGGACATAAATCAGTTTTGGAAAGTGCAGAAAATCATAAACCCGGCTGGGTTTTTCCTTGAATTCATACTCCATTGATCGCTTCACTCCTTCGTTTGATTTGAGAACGCGATTCATCTTCGGTCACGGTTGTTTCCTCTGGCAGATTGGGCTCGGTTGCGGGTTCCTCGTCAATGCGCAGGATTGCGGCGCGAAAGTACATGACGGTGACCAAGATAATCGTTCCTGATATGGCGATGACCAAACTCGGGTTCATTATATCATACAACGATCCAAAAAGCATTTGTCCGACCGGAATGAAGACGGTGACCGCGAGCCCCAAAACGGTGCTTGTCCTGCCCATGTATTCAAGCGGCACGATTTTTTGCATCATTGTGTTGATCGAGATATTCGCGCATGTCACGAAGACGCCCATGATGAAACTGAAAACCGTGATCAGCAGATAAGCCAGAAGGGATCCGTCCCCCAACGAGCGGATGAATCCGCTGGCACTGAATGCGATGGCATAGATGAATAACGCGATGAACAGAAATGAAAATGAGATCACTTTCCCGGTGTGATGTCTCTTGATGGTTTTGACGAGAAACATGGGCGCCAAAACCATTGACGAGGACAAAATCGCCTGATAAATGCCGAATTGGAGATCCGATGCAAGAATCACTTCTTTGATCGTGTAAATCATACCGATTGAG
>JAGYMP010000017.1 GCA_018400565.1 Bacilli bacterium
TTCACAGTTGATTTTCATGGATACCCCAGGCATTCACAAGCCTGAGGATAAGCTGGGTGCATATATGAGCAAGGCGGCATTCAGCACCGTCAAATCCGTTGACCTCGTGTTGTTTTTCATCAATGCCTACGATGATGTCAAACCCTGGACGAAAGAAATCCTTAAAAACCTGAAAGGGATAAAAACCCCAGTGTTTCTAATCATCAACAAACTTGACACGATTTCTGATTTCAACCGGCTTGAAAAGACAATCAATTCCTATAAGAATCTTTTTGGGTTTGATGCCGCTTTCGGCATCTCGGCTTTAGAAGGAACCCATGTCGATTTGTTGATTGAAGACATCAAGAAGAAGATGCCGGAAGGACCCAAGTATTACCCGGACGGAGAGATATCCGACCGCCCGGAAAGTTTTTTGATTTCTGAATTTATCCGTGAAAAAGTGCTGGATCATACACATCAGGAAGTGCCATATGCGATTGCGTGTCGCATCGAATCGATTGATTATAAAACAAAAGTGGTAGAGATCCATGCGACGATAATCGTCGAACGTCAATCACAAAAGGGCATCATCATCGGCAAAAATGGTCGAATGCTAAGAAAAATCGGTATCGACGCCCGGCAAGACATCGAAGCTTTGTTAAAGAGAAAAGTCTTTCTGGAACTTTTTTGCAGGGTCGAAGAAGACTGGCGCAATAAACCCGGTCGACTCCGTGACCTTGGGTATCGACGGGGCGAATGAGCCATGGCGAAGATCGAGGGTCTGATTCTCAAATTCATTCCGTACAAAGAAACCAGCAAGATTTTGTATGTATACACAAAGGACGGTCTTGAAAGCGTGCTCGTGCACGGGGCGCGGAAAATCAAAAGCCCCCATCTGAACCTGACCCAGCTCATGAACCGGGTAAATCTTGATGTGACGGGGAAGGATCTATTGATTTTACGCGATGGCGATCTCATTGATGATTATGCGACGATTAAAAACGATCTCAACCGTCACATACACTATCAGCATCTTTGTGAGATTGTGTATACCATTTCACGGCATGAACACGATCACGCCAAACTTTACCTGTTTTTGCTGAAAATCTTCGAACACGGCAAAGAAGGTTCATATATTCCTTATGTAAACATGGCGGAATTGAAAATCCTCTATCTGCTTGGGCTTCAACCCATGTTTGCCGAATGTGTCATCTGCGGCGCGAAGGATCATCTCCGGTTTTCGATTGAGGACGGGGGGATGATCTGCGGAGCCCATGGGGAGGACCGCCTGTTCGTTGACTCTCATGTTGTCCGTATGATAATGCGTCTTTATTATTACGACCTTCAAAACCCGGAGGCTCTGTCATTCAGTGATGAGGATTTGAAGCCCATCCGGCGTTTCATCGATCGTTACTATGCATACCACCTGGATTTCAAATCAAAATCAAGAGAAATCATGCAGGATTTGATGGGGTACT
>JAGYMP010000018.1 GCA_018400565.1 Bacilli bacterium
TTTTTCTTGCCGCGTGTCAGATGAGCGACCATGCGGATCAATGAAACCCCCATTTGCGCGGACAGGGCACTGACAGTTCCCCCTCCGGGAGCTGGTTTCTTTGAATCCACGTCATCGATAAACGCCTGGATGGTCATATCGTTGAATTTCATTTTGTTTCCTCCTTCATATGTCGTTCATGAACAACATGTTTTCCTTTCACAAACACATCGGTCACAAGATTGATGGCATACCGTTGGATCATATATGCTAAATTTTTGGCATCCGAAAGACACAAGTCGGCTTGTTTTCCTTCTTCGATTGAACCGTGTGTGTCCGCGATGCCGAGATGATAAGCCGGATTGATCGTCGCAGCGGATAAAATTTCCTCCGGTGTCATTTTCAATTTAATTCCGGCGAGTTGCATCGTAAACTGGAAATTTTCAGAAGGGGTCGAGCCCGGATTGTAGTCACTCGCGATACTCACGGCCGCGCCTGATTGAATCAATTTCCTTGCATCGGCATATGCTTTGTTGAGATAAAATGAGGTTGCAGGCAAAAGATTGGCGACCGTGTTGGATTTCGCCAACAAACGTATGTCATCATCGCTGATGGCCATCAGATGGTCCACACTGGCCGCTTCGAGTTCGACACCCAATCCGGCACCGCCGATGGATGTCATCTCATCTGCATGGATGCGCGGCACAAAACCCAATTGTTTTGCCGCTTCGATGATTCGTCTTGTCTCGGTGACGTCAAATACGCCTTTCTCACAAAACACATCAACGGATTCCGCAAGATTTTTTTTCTTGATGATTTTCATGTCATCAATGATATGGTCGATGAAACCTCTTCGATCACGTTTCGATTCTTCCGGGAGCGCATGTGCTCCTAAGTATGTTGCATGGATATCAACCGGATATTGATCATTCAAAGCTTTGATGACTTCCAACTGTTTTATTTCCGTTTCCAAATTCAACCCGTACCCTGATTTGGCTTCCAATGCGGTGACACCGAATTCAAGCATCCGTTCAAGCGACTGTGACGCCGTTTCATATAATGCGTCAAATCCCGTATCACGCGTCTGACGCACGGTGCGTAAAATACCGCCCCCTTCTTCTAAGATATCCATGTAAGGTTTACCGGTGATTTTCTGACTGAATTCGTCCTCACGCGACCCTCCGTAAACCAGATGGGTATGGGAATCGATCAAACCTGGAAAGGCGATTTTCCCGCTTGCGTCGAAGACATCGGTCTCCGGGGATTTATATGGGGCCGCATCTTTGGTCCCGATAGCGATGAACATACCGTTTTTAATAGCCACGAACGCATCGTCAATTGCCTTGACGTCCCCCATGGAAACGCCTTTTAAAGGTTGATTTCCCACAGGGGTATACAACGTTTTAATATGTTCGATCACACAATCAGCCGTCATGATTCGTCAAGATGTGCTTCGATGATCTTATCCTTGTCAAAATCACGAAGTCTTAAATGTTCGCGCACGTTGAAAACCAACGTATCCAAATCCATCTCTTTATCATAGGACAGATATTCCCTGTCCAAATAGTAGTCGATGCTTTCTTCCAAAGCATCTTTCGGGATCAAGCCAACAATTTCTGCGCTGGGAACATCCACGCTGTATCGTTTGGCTTCCATTTTGATGACCTCAAAGATTCGGTAGATGGGATTTTTCTTATAATTGAGTATGTTCATGGTCACCTGTACATGACCGCGTTCCTCAAGATAAGCGGGTCCTGCCTGGATGTACTGAAAACCCCCGCTTGATTTACGGATAATCCTGGATAGATTTTTTGCGATCGATTTGTCATCGGTGTCCAAATCAATATTATAAGCAATCAAAAATTCTCGTGCTCCCACCGCCACGGCACCGAATGTCGGATGGATGGTTGCTTCTCCGTAATCAGGCGCCCATTTGTCCTCTTTGATTTTTTCTTTCATGCCCTCAAACTCGCCCTTGCGAATTTTGGGTAACGATTTCCTGTATCGCTTGCCTGCGGATTCCGCATACAAAAACACGGGAATATCATATGTTTTTGCGATTCTCTTCCCGGTTTTTTTGGACAAATCGACACATTCTTTGATGCCCATGTTCTCAACCGGAACAAACGGAATCACGTCAACCGCGCCCATGCGCGGATGAATGCCTTCGTGTTGATTGAGATCGATTTCTTTTTTTGCCGCGCCGACTAAATCCAAAACGGCATCCACCATGGCATCAGGCGGTCCGATTAACGTCACCACGGTGCGATTATAATCCGCATCGGGCTCATAACTGATCACTTTCACCTGGTCATGGTTGTCGAAAACAGACATGATACGGTTGATTTTTTCCTTATCCTTGCCTTCGCTGAAATTTGGTACGCATTCAACAATTTTTTCCATGTCATCTTCCCCCTTTGACATAATGCTGATCGACAAGCTTGTCAATCGTATTTTGATCGGTGTCAAACGCTTCCGTCACGGATGCATCGTTGTCCATGGCATTGAATGACCGGATCGTTTCGGCGGCATGCTTGTTTTTGGCCCATGAACGTCGTGCGACACCCACCATCACATCATGCAGCATCGCAGTTTTTAAAATGTCGTCGACACGTTTCGAACCATCGAGAACCATCCCGTAACCGCCGTTGATGACTTTACCGATACCGACACCGCCTCCGTTGTGGAGGGTAATGAGACTCATACCGCGGGCAGCATTGCCCAAAGCAACCTGAGTGGCCATGTCGGCCATGATGTTGGAACCGTCTTTGATGTTCGATGTTTCCCTGAACGGCGAATCCGTGCCGCCCGCATCATGATGGTCGCGCCCGAGCATGATTGGACCGACTTCACCATCACGTACCATCGCGTTGAATCTTTGCGCAATCTTCAGACGCCCGTACGCATCCTGATAAAGAATGCGTGCTTTGGTACCGACGACAAGATTGTTTTGTTTGGCGTCTTTGATCCAGTGATAATTGTCATAATCCTGGAACCGTCTGTTTGGATCGATGGCATGCATCGCTGCCCGATCGGTTTTGTCAAGATCACTTTCTTCTCCGGATAAACAGACCCACCGGAACGGACCGTATCCGTAGTCAAACAACAACGGTCCCATGATATCTTCCACATAACTCGGCCAGATGAATCCGTCCAAATCATTTTTTCCGTTTTTACAGATGACATTGATCCCGGAATCATAAATGGCCTTCATGAAACTGTTGCCGTAATCGAAAAAGTACGTCCCTTTTTCTGTCAGTGATTTGATGGCTTCGAAATGGCGTTTGAGGGATGCATCGACCAATGATTTAAACTTTTGTTTATTGTTTTGCAATAATTCTGTGCGTTCTTCGAAATCAATGCCGGCCGGACAATACCCGCCGTCATAAACGGCATGGCAACTTGTCTGATCGCTCAACAGATCAATGGCAATGTCGTTTTCGATGGCATATTCCAACAAATCGACGATGTTTCCGTGATAAGCAATCGCCGTCGCTTCTTTGCGGTCCATATGATCGTTGGCGTGCTCAAATGCCACCGAGGGCACGTCCGTGACTTCATTGACCCATCCCTGTTTCATGCGTATTTCAATTCTGGACTGATCGACTTCCGCGATCACACCGACCCCGCCGGCGATATTGATTGCTTTACCCTGGGCACCGCTCATGCCGCCAAGACCGGAAGAGACAAACAGCTTACCGGCTAGATTGCCTTTTTCGCCGATATCTAACTTAAGTCTTCCGGCGTTGAGAAGCGTTGAATATGTCCCGTGGACGATGCCCTGAGGTCCGATATACATCCAGCCGCCTGCGGTCATTTGACCGTAATTCGCAACGCCAAGTGAACTTGCGCGGTTAAACTGGTCCAAATTGTCAAACTGACCGATCATCAATCCGTTCGTGAGAATGACCCTCGGAGATTTCTTGTCTGATGGAAACAACCCCAGCGGATGCCCGCTCATCATCACAAGCGTCTGATCGTCTTCCATGATCTGCAAATAAGCTTTTGTAAGGCAATATTGCATCCAATTTTGAAAAACCGAACCTGTCTCACCATAGGTGACAAGCTCATAAGGGTAAAGGGCAATGTCAAAATCGAGATTATTTTCGATCATCACCTGAAAGGCGCGTCCTTCAATGGTTTTACCCTCATAATGATCAATCGGCTGACCGTTGATCCTTCCTTCCGGACGGAAACGATATCCATAAATCTTACCCCGTGTCAAAAGTTCATCAAGAAATTCTTCGTAAAGATCATCCTGCCATTCGTTTGGAATATAGCGCATGGCATTTTCCATCGCAAGTTTTGTTTCTTTCTTTGACAGAGAAAAATCGCGTTTGGGTGCTCTGCGTATCCCCCTAACAATATCGGGTTTCTTCGGTAACTCTGAAAAAACATCGCGGAGTGTGATGGTTTTCTTACGCATGAAACTCCTCCTTTTCCAAGTGGGCACGGATGTCATCACTCATGACCCACGCTTCCAATCGGTGGATATGCGGATACATCAATGTATCCGTTTCGATTTCTTGTACTCTCTCTCTGATTTCATGATACAACACTTCACTCATTTTGCCAAGTTGACCTTTATCTTTTAAATCGAGGGCCTGTGCGGCACACATTAGTTCCATCGCCAATACTTTCTGCGTGTTCGCGATGATTTCACGGGCTTTCCGCGCAGATGTCATGCCCATGGACACATGATCTTCCTGGTTGGCCGAGGAGGGAATGGAATCCACACTTCCCGGGTGGGCGAGCACTTTGTTTTCGCTGACCAGGGATGCCGCCGAATACTGGACGATCATGAATCCTGAGTTAAGACCGGGTTTTTCAGTCAAAAACGACGGCAGGCCGTTTGATAAATCATCATTGACCATGCGTTCGATCCGGCGTTCTGAGATGTTTGCGAGCTCACTGACGGCGATGGCCAGATAATCCAAAGCGAGCGCCAAAGGTTGTCCGTGAAAATTACCGGCCGAAAGCACTTTGTCTTCATCGGGAAAGACAAGCGGATTGTCGGTCACCGCGTTCATCTCCGACACCAAAATCGTTTTGCAATGGCGCAAAGCGGCAAGTGTCGCACCATGGACCTGTGGCGAACACCGTAGTGA
This sequence comes from Bacilli bacterium, assembly GCA_018400565.1. Taxonomy (GTDB): domain Bacteria; phylum Bacillota_I; class Bacilli_A; order Izemoplasmatales; family Hujiaoplasmataceae; genus M55B122. Next base: position 5,088 of record JAGYMP010000018.1, read on the forward strand.
ATATCCATCCTGGATGCGGTCCTGCCCTTGTCTTGTCACGTGCGTTGAACCTTCTAAGTAATGGCGCATCCGTTTTGCCACATCGATCTGTCCCTGATGATTTCTGAGTTGATGGATGTCGTCGTCAAAAACATCGATGATTCCCCCCAGGGCTTCCATGCTCATCGAAAGCGACGCCGAAGCAAGGCGTTCTAAATGCATCGCATCATGAAGGGCAAGTGCACCAATCGAATTCATGGCTTGTGTTCCGTTGATCAGACACAGACCTTCTTTGGCCTCAAGATGTGAAATGGGTTCGATGTTGAATGCCCGCAGTCCCTCTTTTGCGGGACGTCGTTCACCTTCCACAAAAACCTCGCCCTTTCCCAAAACGGGCAAGGCCATGTGGGCCAGCATGGCAAGATCGCCGCTTGCGCCGAGACTCCCTTTGGAAAACACAACAGGGATGCAGTTTTTATTCAATAACTCAAGTAATTTTTCGATCACGTTCAAACGAATGCCGCTATATCCTTTGATCAGGGCATTGATTCTCAGCAGCAACATGCCTCTGACCGACTCCTCATCCAAGACATCACCGACACCACAGGCGTGTGACAACAACAGATTCTCCTGTAATTTCTTCGTGTCACACCGGTTGATGGATAGTTCTGAAAGATGACCGAATCCGGTATTGACTCCATAAACCGGATTCCCTTCCTTCACCAATGAATTAATATATGCATTCGCTTTGTGAACTTTATCGATGCTTTCTTTTGCAATCATAGCTTTTTCATGATGCCGCGTCACTGCAACAAAATCCTCAAGCGTCAAATGGTTTCCGTCAATCCTCAACATGGTTTCATCTCCTCTGATTTGATTATATATCATTTCACGGCAAACAAAAAGAGAAAACAAGAAAATGGCCCTAATTTTAGCGCTTTATCATGTTAACATGATTAGGTTTTTATCACTTGAAATATAAAAAATCCCGGTTTCGTTTGAAATCGGGATTTTGGTTTATCATCTGGTGCGCCATCAGGGATTCGAACCCAGGACCCATTGATTAAGAGTCAATTGCTCTGCCAACTGAGCTAATGGCGCAT
>JAGYMP010000019.1 GCA_018400565.1 Bacilli bacterium
GATGGTATTACCGCTCTTTTTCAGTACGTTCCCGATCGCATTCAACAATGAATCAATCGGCAGTGTTATCGGTGAAGGTGGCATGGATTGGATGACGCAAAACGCCTCTTTCACGGGATTGCTAACCGTGATCGCAGCGACGCTTACCACGAATGGTATCATTGAAATCATTTTGGCCGGTTCCATTGGTGCGATTGTGACGGACCGGATTTTGTCCGTCAGGGAGAACGACGGTGACGAGGTGGTCGAATGATCATCTTGATCGATATCGGGAATTCCAGGATAGCAATCGGGAAATCCCGTGACGGAAAAACAATCGGGAAAGTCTATCATTTATCAACCGAAAAAGCCAAATCGTCAGATGAATATGCATTGACGCTGAAAGAGATGATCAAAGAACCCAAACGGGTCGTGATCTCATCGGTCGTACCGGAATTGAACGAGGTCTTTCGTGATTTTTTCCAGGATTATCACGGTATCGAACCGATTTTTTTGGGAGCCGGTGTCAAAACAGGTATCAAAATCCAGGCTGATAACCCAAAGGAAGTCGGCGGGGATTTAATCGCGAACAGCGTCGGTGCCGTGAATCACTATGCACCCGATTGTCTTGTGATCGATCTTGGAACAGCGACGACGTTCACTTATGTTGAAGACAAGACCATCAAAGGCGTTATCATCACACCCGGATTATCGACTTCAAGGGATGCGCTTGTGATGAAAACATCGCTTTTGCCTCAGGTGGAACTTGAAAAACCTAAGAAGCTCTTAGGTAAGAATTCGGTCGATTGCATCAAGTCCGGGTTGATGTACGGGCATGCATCGATGATTGACGGAATTGTGCGGCGCATCAAAAGCCAAGTCAACAAACCGGATCTTTCGGTTGTCTTAACGGGCGGGCACGCCGACTTGGTCCACTCGCTTTGTGAAGAACCCATCAAACTTGACAAACGGCTGATCTTAAAGGGGCTTTTGTTGATATCGGAATTGAATGCTTAAGCCATGGATAAAATGCACATGCTGTGTGCATTTTATTTCTATGTGTGATAAAATAAATTGA
>JAGYMP010000020.1 GCA_018400565.1 Bacilli bacterium
TCACCTACCATTATATACCTTTTCTGAGATATTACCAATTATATCACACGCTTTATGATCACACAATAATTATAATGTATTATTTTTAATTATTTTCGAATATATTTGCTTCTTCGGATAGGATCATTGATATTTAAATTAATCATTTTCGCTGGATTGCGGTATCGGCGACCATCAATGTTTCATGTGAAACCTTATTTGCCTAAACAAAATCTTGAGAAGATGGAATCGATCAATGCGTCTTCGGTTGTTTCACCGAGAATATCGGATAGATTTTGCCAGGCATTCCGCAGATCGATTTCCGTCATGTCAATCGGCAAACCTTCTTTGCAACTTGTGTGTGCGTCTTCAAGATTTGTTTTGGTTTTCTCGATCATAGCGATATGGCGGGTGTTGGCGAGGATGGGATCGTCACTTTGAATGACGTTCTCATCGATAAATAGCGTGCGGACTTCCTCAGCGAGATCACTGAGTCCGCTTTTTTCTTTGGCGGAGATATTGATGATATGTTCATCCTTCAGTTTGATTTTCATGCCGAGATCGGTTTTGTTGCCGACAAGGATCCGTGTTTTGTGTTTGGTCAGTTCAAGCAATATTTTGTCATTACCGGTCAAACGATCGCTTTGATCGAGGACCAGTAAAACGAGGTCTGCTTTGTCGATGGCGGATTTTGTTCGTTCGACGCCGAGGCGTTCGACTTCATCCCGCGCGTCACGGACGCCGGCGGTATCCATCAAATTAAGCAAGATGCCGTCCAGGTTTAATTCCGCTTCGATGATATCGCGTGTGGTTCCGGAGATATCGGTGACGATGGCTTTTTCTTCGTCAAGCAATGCATTCAACAATGTTGATTTACCGACATTCGGTTTTCCGATGATGGCGGTGTTGATGCCTTCACGGATGATTTTGCCTGTTTTTGATGATTTCAAAATGGTATTTATGTCTTTGAGCACGGATTCGATTTTCGGCATGAGGGTATGTGCGGTAAGTTTTTCGACATCCTCATATTCGGGATAATCGATGTTGACCTCGATGACGCCGATGATATCCAGAAGCCGTTCTTTCAATGCGTTGATTGCATCTTTTATCGATCCGGATAAGGTTTCGTTTGCGAGATGCAGCTGCGTTTTGGTTTTGGCATCGATGATATCCATGATCGCCTCTGCCTCGGTCAAATCAATCCGGCCGTTCAGATATGCCCGGTGGGTGAATTCCCCGGGTTCAGCCAGACGGGCCCCCTTGTTTTGAAGAAGGCGGATGATTTCAGCCGACACAAAAGGACCTCCGTGACAACTGATCTCGACGACATTTTCCCGGGTGAACGAACGGGGTTCAGGGAAAACTGTGACCACGACCTCATCAAGCACGGTCTCACCGTCCATGATGTGGCCGTAACGGACACACTTTTTGTCGCAATGCATCAAAGAAGAGCCTTTGAACACAGCGTCGATTAATGAGATGGCATCATCGCCGGAAACACGGATGATGTGGATGGCACTTTTTCCGGGCGCTGTGGCCCGTGCAACAATTGTATCATAAAGCATCGCAATCACCATAATTATTTTACCATAAAGCAGACGATTTGTTGTATAATGATTTTAGGTGGTCATTGATGAAAAAGAGGAAAAAGCCCATACGTTTTTATGTGTTGCTTTTGTTGTTCATGGTTATCTTCACAGGCGGGTACACAGCATATATGGTAATCGCGGAGGATGTACCTGTGTCAGAGTTTTATACACTGTGGGCGTTGCCTTTCGTGTTCGTCGGCGTTTACCTGTTTGGCGACAAACTCACGGAAAAATTCGCAACGAAAAAAGAAACAAAAGATTTTGAAGCACTTTTTCTCGATGCGATCAGTGAAAAGATGCGTGAATCCGGCGAATTCACCATCGAGGATTTCCGTCGTCTGCAAGAAGATCCCAAGTTTCAGAAATATGTGCAGATCGCTTATTATATCCACCGTGATGACGATCCGGACATCGATAAGCTCTATGATTTTTTGAAAAAATTCAAAGACGGCAGCAAGGAAAGAAAAGCGATGCGTTATGTCATCGATTTCATCGAAGAAACAAGGAAACATGATTGATAAAGAATGTTTTGGAATGGTATCATTTATTGACGTTTTGCGTTATAATAGAAATGGAAGTGGGATTACGTGAATGAATTCAAAGGGATGGCAATCCATCCAGGCTTGGCGTACGCTAAAGTACGTATCATTAAAAACCCGTTGGCGCTCGGAGATGCACTCTCCGAACCCATCGATCAACTTCAGGTTCTCAAGGATGCGCTGAAAAAAAGCAGCGTGCAATTGGAAGAACAAATAAGGACGTCGGAGCGTCTTTTTTCTGAGAAGATCTCAACGATCTTTGAAGTTCATAAACTCATCATCAACGATCCGATGATCGTCGACCGGGCAAAAGCATTGATCGAGGAACACCACAATGCCTATGATTCATACCAGGAAGCCGCAGAAGAGGTCATCGAACGCTTCGATGAACTTGAAAATGAATACATGCGACGCAGGGTCATCGACATTGAAGATGCGAGAGATCGTGTATTGGCTGCAATCGAGGAGACGACCTATGACCTTACATTGGAGTTTGACCGTCCGACAATCGTGATGACAAAAAAAATGAAACCAAGTCTTGTCATGGCCTGCAATGATGCCCATGTCAAAGGCTTTATTTTCCAAACCGGCTTTTATAACCAGCATTCGGGTACGATTGTCAGGACATTGGATGTGCCTGCGATCGTCGTCCCTGACGTGATCGGTAACATCAAAGACGGCGATCTCGTTTTGCTTGATGCCGATGAGAGACGCCTG
>JAGYMP010000021.1 GCA_018400565.1 Bacilli bacterium
TAAGTTATCAAAATTCACCATATCATCCTCCATATCCATTATACTAAAAAACCCCGCATTTTCAGCGAGATTTTTGAAAACGTTTACAAAAATTGTTGCGTGTGCTTATTGACCATCATCATCCGCAACCGTTTTGATGCCCGTCTCAAAACCAACACCGAGTCCGTGGACAATGCGATTCACATAGTTAAAATACGCACAGACTTGGTTGACATCAAAAATAGCCGCATCACTGAGACCGAGCGATCGCATTTTTTTGATGTCATCTTCTGTCATTTTATACGAATTCTTCGTGAGCTTTTCCGCATACTCACAGATGGCACAGTCAATATCATCCAATTCGGCGGTACGAAAATCCTTGGCGATCTTTTTCATCTTCTCTTTTTCATGGGTCACGAAATAATAGGCGTTCCCATGATGTGAGACGCAATAAGGACATGCGTTTGCTTCAGACACGACAATACCGATCATCTCACGCTGAGCGCGCGACAGTTTGCTTTCACCAAACATGATCGTGTTGTAAAGTTGCATGTGGGCATCCAATGTTTTCGGTTTGATGCTGTGGACGCGCAATACATTGGCAATCGGCGACTTTGTCCTTTTTTCCTCTCGTTCATAAATCCCACGCAATTCTTTTGAGGTGCTTGGGTCAATCTCTTTAATCCAGGCAATGCGTTTTTGCTTCATCATTGATCCTTCCTTTATCTTCATCCTCAACGGGTACATAAATGTTTGACTGAATGAGGGCTCCATGACATGATATTATGTCATAATCTTACCCATCATTACCTTCAAGCATACCATATAAATATGTTTCAGACAAACACTCTGGCAAAGATTCATAAGAAAAGCCCCGACATTCGCCGAGGCTTTTGGTTTATTGTTGATAGACGAGTTTTCCGCCGAGATATGTTTTTCTGACGTTAACGTTCCAAAGGGCTTGTTCGTCAATCACAAGCGGATTTTGATCGATGAGGATGAAATCGGCAAGGTTGCCGGCCACAAGCTGACCGCGGTCCTTGATGCAATATTGTTCCGCAGCGTTGACCGTGATCGCTTTGATGGCCTGATAAGGGGTGATTGCCTCATCTTTGCCGAGCGGCTTGCCGGTTTCGTCTTCCCGGTTGACTGCCGCCCAAATCAACCCCCACGGATTCACCGGTGTTACCGGCGAATCAATGTGAATCGTGTAATTGACGCCCATCGCTTCGGCCGACCGCGTCGGATTCATCCGAGCAGCGCGTTCTTCGCCGAGATAAATCTCACGGTGATTTTTTCCCCACACATAATCATGCATCGGGAAAAACGACGGGCTCAAGTTGACTTTATTCATGCGTTTAAGTTGGTCGTAGCCGGTGGTTTGGGCATGAATGACGATATTTTTACCGCCGGTATGCGTTTTTTCCTCCGCGGTGATAACTTGTTCGATCGCCGCATCACCGTTGGCATGGACGGCATACTGACGGCCCCTGTCATTCAACGTTTTGACG
>JAGYMP010000022.1 GCA_018400565.1 Bacilli bacterium
CCAACCTGGAGAAAATGCTTTCGCTCAAGAACAAATTGCGGTATAATATCAACAGTACGTTGGCGTTCGACGAATTGATCGCATTTTTGGAAAGAGGTTTTAAACATGGCTCGTAACATAGTCGCCGTTCAGTTTGAACGGCTTGGTAAAAAATATTATTTTTCCGCTGACAATTTCAGTCTTGAGATAGGTGACCCGGTAGTGGTCGAAACCGTGAGAGGCATGGAATTGGGGTACATCGTGAAGACTGATTTGGATGTGAGTGATGATGAAATCGTCTCGCCGCTCAAACCGATTGTGCGTCTTGCGACGGAACAGGATCTTCTTGAATACCGGGAAAACAAAAAGCAAGAACCAAAAATCATGGAAAAAACAGCGGAACTGGTCAGGAAACATAATCTTGAGATGAAATTGCTCAACTGCGAATACACATTGGACAAATCCCGGTTGATCATTTATTTCACAGCCGACGGGAGAGTTGATTTCAGGGATCTCGTCAAAGACTTGGCGAACACGTTCCACATCCGCATCGAACTCAGGCAAGTCGGTGCACGGGACGGCGCCAAGGTTATCGGCGGTATCGGTCCTTGCGGGATGTTGACGTGTTGCACGACATTCCTCGGTGATTTTCAACCCGTCACGATCAAAATGGCGAAGAATCAGAATCTGTCGCTGAATCCCGGGAATATCTCAGGCCTTTGCGGTAAGTTGATGTGTTGTATCCGCTACGAGGATGAAAACTACAGAGAATACAGGAAAACCATGCCGAAAGTCGGTTCGACGGTCGAAACCGTTGACGGCAAGGCCGAGGTCACCAATGTCAATTTCATCTCCCAAGTCGTCACGGTACGTTTTCCGGACGGCAACATGACCTCTTATCCGTTAAGTGAATTGCTGGAGTACAACAAGAGGAACCAACCGAATAACAAACAAAAACAATCCCGCAACCAATAGGCGATTCAAAAGGAGCGATTCCGTGAAAACGCAGAACCTTTTGGGTTATGACGGACTGACGATCCGTCAGGATCCGTCATTGCCGTCTTTGTCCGAAGACGCTTTGTTTTTGGCGGATTTTGCGCGCCCCGTGAGGAAGGAAGGCAGGATCATTGACCTTGGAACGGGGATGGCGCCGATTCCGCTTTTTTTATCGCTGAAGACCCAAGCCAAAATCATCGGGTTGGAGATCATCGACAAAGCCGTCAGGCTTGCCGAACAATCCGTGAAAGACAACAGTCTCCAACACCAAATCACCATCATAAAAGGGGACATCAACGAGGTTCGGCGGTTGTTTGAACCGTCGTCGTTTGACAATGTCATCTGCAATCCCCCCTTTTTTCGCAAAGACCGCCATCGTCTGCCCCAAAAAGGGTATGCGTTCAAAGTGGCCCGGCATGAGGTCGCCGTGGATTTTGTGACAATCGTCCGTCAGGCCGGGTATCTGCTCAAACAAAAAGGCACACTGACGTTCATTCAACGGACGGAGCGGTTAAAGGAAATCGAGGATATGCTCCCAAAACATGGTTTCAATATCAGCCGGGTGAAGTTCGTCCATCCCCATCCCGGCCGGGAACCCCGTTTTTTCATGGCGGAAGCCGTGACGGACGGAGGGAGGGTTCACAGGCAGACTGAACCACCGCTTTTTGTGTTTGATAAGGAAAACGTGCATTCAAAAGCATACCAGCGCATCATGAACATCGGGAGGGATCGGTTTGAAAAGCATTCGTCATCATGACACGGACAAAGGC
>JAGYMP010000023.1 GCA_018400565.1 Bacilli bacterium
CCATTGACTTTCACGCGGTATATTTTCATTGGTTTATCTCCTTGATCGATATGAGGCGGATGTCTTTATCGGTTTGTTGTTTGTAATCGATGGATGCGATGAGTGCGGCTATCGTTTTATCTTTATCGTCTTTCAGGTCGATGGTGGATTGGTGATTATCTGTGGGTAACGGTTTTTGTTCGTGTGATAATCGTTTGAGCGGTGTGATTGCGAGAATGAGAAGCGCGAGGGCAGCCATGACGATGAGGATGGCGAGCAACGCGAACAGAAGTCCTTCGAGAATTGTCATGATTCATCACCGCCGATGTGCAATGTGAATTCGGTCACATCGTGTTTGAGTCGTTTGAGATATTTTTTTGCGATCGGTTCGAACAGCGCGAGACTTAACACATCTTCGTCGCAACGGATCAAATCGATGTGTTTTTCCTTCACTTGGTCAAAGGCATCCTTAAGGTCATCGGCCGGGCGATGGTTAAGGGGTTTTTCGTTTCCGATGATGCTTTTTCGGAAATCATCATCGATTGTGCCGGGTGCGCGTCCGTATTTTCCGCGCAGATAATTTTTGATTTCCCCGGGGACCATGGCGTAACGTTCGCCTGATAAAATATTCATGATGGCTTGTGTGCCCACCATCTGTGAAATCGGGGTGACAAGCGGGGGGTAACCCAAATCCTTGCGCACACGCGGAACCTCTTTCAAGACCTCTTCGTATCGGTCGAGTGCTTTTTGTTCCTTGAGTTGGTTGAGCAGATTGGAAATCATCCCGCCGGGAATCTGTGCGGTGAGGATCTCCGGGTTGGGTGTGAGCGTTTTTGGATTCAATAAGCCGTTTTCGGCGTATGTGTCTTTGATTTTGGTAAGTATTTCACGGGCGTCTTTTAAATGATCGAAATCAAGATTGGCCCGATTACCAGCCATGACGGCAATGGCTTCGGTTGCGACCTGGCTTGTTCCGCCGGACAAAGGTGACAGTGCGGTGTCAATGATGTCAATGCCGTTGTCGATCGCGGCTTTGTATGTCGCCGGGGATAACCCCGATGTTGCATGTGAGTGTAAATTCAGGGGGACGTGTAGAACATCCTTTAGCGCGATAATCAAATCCTTTGCCTTGTCGGGTGTCAAAATACCCGACATGTCTTTGATGCAGATCGAATCCGCGCCCATCTCTTCGGCTTTGGCCGCAAGGGTTTGGTAATACGTTGTGTCATGAATGGGACTGGTCGTGTAACTTAATGCGATTTGGGCATGGGCGCCGTGTTTCTTTGTTGCGTTCAATGCGGTTTTGACATTCCTTAAATCATTCAGCGCATCAAAGATGCGGATGATATCGATGCCGTTCTCGATGGCTTTTTTGACAAACATTTCAACGATGTCATCCGGATAATGATGATAGCCGAGAATGTTTTGACCCCGCAGCAACATCTGCAATTTGGTGTGTTTGACCTGATCGCGGATACTTCTGAGCCGTTCCCAGGGATCTTCATTCAAGTATCTGAGGCATGCATCGAAGGTCGCGCCTCCCCATACCTCAAGCGAATGGTATCCAACCTTGTCCAGATCAGGCACGACCGAAAGAATCTCTTTCGTGGTGAGCCGTGTCGCAAGCAAGGATTGATGGCCGTCTCTGAGTGCGGTTTCCGTGAATCGCAAACCCATGTGATCACCTTCCGTGTGA
>JAGYMP010000024.1 GCA_018400565.1 Bacilli bacterium
GGAGAACCAAGAGGGCAAACTCTATGTATTGAATGACGGGCGATCGATTGCATCATCCATCGATCCTGTCGAGAAAAAACCTCTTTATCATTTCCTGCCTGGCACACGTGCCTACTCCTTTGCGGCGGCCGGATGTAACTTCAAATGTCCCTGGTGTCAGAATTGGCGCATATCCCAACAACCTGTGCGAAACGGATATGTAGCGGGAGAAAAAGTGTCAGCGGAGGAGCATGTTCGATATGCGGCCTCGCACGGATGCGCATCCATCGCTTACACATACACCGAACCGACCATCTTCTTGGAATATGCCTATGATACGATGAAACTGGCAAGAAAAAAACATCTCAACAATATTTTTGTTTCCAACGGATACATGAGCAAGGAGACACTTGATTTGATCCTGCCGTATCTTGACGCCGCCAACATCGACCTCAAATTTTTCGACGATGATTTGCATCGAAAATATACAGGCGGAAGGCTTCAGCCTGTACTTGACAGCATCAGGCGTCTATATGACGAGAATGTCCATCTTGAGATTACGACGATGATCATTCCGGGACTTAATGATGACGAGGAGCAATTACGCGGCATCGCTTCATTCATCCACGATGAGTTGTCCGATGACGTTCCGTGGCATGTATCGCGCTTTTTCCCGGCGTGGAAAATGAAGGACAAACATCCCACCCCGGTTGACATCATGAAAAAAGCGCGTAAAATCGGGCGGGACACCGGATTGAAACGTATTCATTTGGGCAATGTTTGGGAGGTGTGAACATGGCCATCGAAAAAGCTTTTGTTGTTCCCCATCCGCCCCTGATTGTTCCGGAAATCGGACGAGGCGAGGAGAAGAAGATCCAATCGACCATTGATGCATATGACAGGATTGCCAGTGAAATTGCCGATATCCGGCCGGACACCATCATCATCACAAGTCCGCATACGGTGATGTACGGTGATTATTTTCACATATCACCTGGGAAAACAGCACACGGTTCATTTGCTTCCTTCGGGACACCGAAGGTGGCGTTTGATGTCGAATATGACCAACAACTCGCAAAGAAAATTGCCGAGCATGCCCAATCGGTAAACGTGCAGGCAGGATTCAAAGGTGAAAGAGACCAAAGTCTCGATCACGGGGTGATGGTTCCCCTGTATTTCATTGACCGATACCTTTCGGATTATCAAATCGTCCGCATTGGTCTTTCAGGGTTGTCATTCAAAAAGCATCACCGGTTTGGCGAGGCAATCAAAGCTGCGGTGAATGATGCGGATAAACGGGTCGTTTTTGTTGCGAGCGGCGATCTGTCCCATCGCCTGAAACACGATGGTCCGTATGGTTTTGCCGAAGAAGGTCCCGTATTTGATGAGCAGGTCGTCGATTGTCTGAAGCAAAACGATCTCGAAGGACTCATGAACATAAAACCATCTCTGGCGGAAAAAGCCGGTGAGTGCGGATTGCGTTC
>JAGYMP010000025.1 GCA_018400565.1 Bacilli bacterium
TCGGTTCCGGTCTTAACCGGAAAGTATGTTACAATTTTTATGTGGCATGTCCGTTCATGCGATCGGAAATCATGAACTGTACGGGAGGAGACAACATTGTCTGCGGAAATGGTTGGTTTAAGCATCATCATATTGGCGATTGCATTGCTGGTCGGTAAATTCATGCGGTCGGTCGTGCCGATATTTTATAAGTTCTTCATACCGAGTTCGATTCTGGGCGGTGTGGTCCTTTTGTTGCTCGGACCGGAGGTGCTCGGCGGGATCATCGGGGACAACACTTTTGAATACGGTTTGTTCAATGAAGAGATATTGGATGTTTTCAGTGTGCTGCCCGGGTTGTTGATCACGGTGATCTTCGCGGGATTGTTTTTGGGGAAGAAAACCCCCAAAGGAAAAGACGTCTTCAAGGTGTCTGGCCCGCAGCTTGCCTATGCACAAACGGCGGCCTGGGGGCAATACGTGATCGGGATTTTGCTCGCGGTCTTGATTCTGGTTCCGTTTTTCGATGCACAGGTCATGGTGGGGGCCTTGATTGAGATCGGCTTTGAGGGCGGTCACGGGACGGCCGCCGGATTAAGGGAAACCTTCAATGACCTGGGGTTTTCCGAAGGGACCGATTTGGCCTTGGGTCTTGCGACCGTGGGCATCGTCGGCGGCCTCGTGATCGGTGTGTTCTTGATCAACTGGGGCGTAAGGCATCATCGCACCGCTTATTTGAAGACCGCGAAGAACATCGATGAGATCAAGAAGACAGGGATCATTCCCAAGGATGAGCGTGAAAAAACCATCTCACTCACCGTTTCCTCGGAATCCATCGAGCCTCTCGCCATGCATTTGGGCTTATATGCATTGGCGATCCTCGCGGGCATCGGGATTCTGGAATTCTTGCAGTGGATCGAAAGGATAACCTGGGGCGGGGAAAACGGCGTTCAACTGTTTGCGCATGTCCCGCTGTTCCCGATTGCGATGCTGGGCGGCGTGTTGGTTCAGTTTGTTGTCAACAAATATGACAAACACGACATCTTTGACAGGAAACTGATCAACCGCATCCAGGGTGTCGCGCTTGATTTTCTGATTGTCAGTGCCCTGGCCGGTTTATCCCTGAGCGTGATCGGAAGACACATCGAAGTCTTCTTGATTCTCGCGGCCGCGGGCATCTTATGGAATTTATTCGTGTTTTTATATCTGGCGCCCCGAATGATCCCCAAATACTGGTTTGAACGCGGCATCGGCGATTACGGTCAGTCCATGGGGATGACGGCCGTCGGTCTCATCTTGATCAGAATCGTCGACAGCGAACAGAAAACGCCGTCTTTGGAAGCGTTCGGGTACATGCAATTGTTTTTTGAACCGTTCATCGGCGGCGGTTTGATCACGGCGATGAGTGTTCCGCTTATCTATAACTTCGGGCCCTGGCCGCTTTTCATCGTGGCAGTCACGTTGTCGACGGGGTTCTTGTTGGCGGGCATCCTCTATTTCGGCAAACTGGATCCTTCGACCCAGGACAGCTTCAAAGAAGACCGGTAAGACCGAAACGATCATTTTTGTTTGAATCATAGTGATGCGTCCTGCCGAAACACCTGAGGGTCTTCATGCATTCAAGGGATGAGACGAATCCCAGCGCGAAACAGCGAAGAATTGATGATTTTTGCATGTCTTGTTAACAACGGCGGACAGTTTTGCTATAATAAGTAAAGAGGGAATCATCGGGTTCATGAATGCACGGATGTTTCATCCGTGCATACGAGGAGGTAATGAGAAATGGCCAAAATCAAAGATATCACAATTGTCGATGAGCATACGCTCAGGTTAAACAACGATGCCGAAAAAGGCGATACGATCGATCTGTTTGACATCAACCAGGTCGATATGTCCATCATCACGAAGAAAATCGATGAGGCAAGGGACAAGGAATACAACGCAAGGTTGAACAATCTCAAAGAAAAACTCAACCTTGAAAAGGAACAGGCGATCCAACAGGCAATTGACACATACAAGGAAACCAACATCAAATTGAGAGAACAGCTTGAGAACCAAAAAGAATCGTTG
>JAGYMP010000026.1 GCA_018400565.1 Bacilli bacterium
GGTTTTCCGATTGCGCCCACGGTTGCACATCACTGGAACAATGCCGCAACCATCTACAAGGAACGCCTGGACAAACCGTACCACAACCATTGGTTTACAACTTTCTCAAACGACGGTCACAGTCCCAAGGAAGGCTCGTTATGGACGTTGAAGGACCATGCAAAAACACTTCGGGAAATCGCTGAAACCAACGGACATTCATTTTATGAAGGAAAGCTGGCCAAAAAAATCGTACGCTTCAGCAATGAAAACGGCGGTTATTTCTCACTTGATGATTTCAAACAATTCCGTCCGCAATGGGTTGATCCCGTCGGTATTGATTATCACGGCCATAAGGTATTCGAACTCCCGCCCAACTGCCAGGGCGGTGTCACGTCCATGGCTTTGAATATGATCAACCATCTGAACACCAACGATCAATCACTGTCCGATAGAACCCATCAACACATCGAAGCCATGAAAATCGCATTTGCGGATGCCACCATGCATTTTGCGGATCCTGATTACATGAACATTTCACTCAATGAGTTATTGAATGATGAATACGGACGTGTGCGCGCACAGGAGATTACCGACAAAGCGCGTGTTTACAGTGCCAAGAAACCACAAAAAAGCGGAACGGTCTTTTTGACGACAGCGGATAAGGACGGCAACATGGTCTCCTTCATTCAAAGCAATTACATGGGTTTCGGTTCCGGGCTCGTCATTCCGGAGACGGGTATTGCCTTAAACAACCGCGGTATGAATTTTTCGACGGATCCCAAACACATCAACTGTATCGAACCGCATAAACGGCCTTATCACACCATCATGCCCGGGTTTTTATACAAAGATGGCATCCCGCTCGGACCGTTTGGGGTCATGGGCGGATTTATGCAGCCGCAAGGTCATCTTCAGGTATTAAGCCAACTCATCGACCAACACATGAATCCCCAGCAGGCCTTGGATGCACCGCGGTGGTATTGGAAGGAAAAGAAAACAGTTAATGTGGAAAACGATTTTTCCGACATCCTGTTCAAAGCTTTGAAACAAAAAGGGCATAACATGCATAAAACGAACCGAACCGCATTGTTCGGCCGCGGACAGATCATCTTGAGGAACCCGGAAACGGGCATCTATGCCGGCGGCACAGACAAACGTGCGGACGGTGCCGTACTTGTTCCTTGAACCTTTTTCTTTTAATCGCAACCATGTTTTGTTATAATAGTGATGTTTGACAATCACCACACAGAGAGGATTATCGATTGATATGGAATTATCAAAAAAACAACAACTCGTTCAAAAATTGAATAAAAAGCATCCGGATGAACTAAAAATGGTTCTCGGGTTCGACGGCTTCATCGATGAAATCATCCACGTCGTCGACAAACGCCGTGATTTTGAACATTTCACGCGAATCGACACCATCGCTGATTTTGCCGAACGCATCAAAAGGGCGAGCGGTCTTTCAACGAACATCGAATTGTATCCGGCACACAAAAAAATGGGCGGCAACGGTCCGATCATGTGCAATGCGCTTTCGCAGCACAATGCAGACATCACATACATCGGCGCATTGGGCGATCCTTCAATCGATGACATTTTCAAGACGATGCCCGTCAACGTCGATCTTATCTCACTTGCCAATTTCGGACATACGGATGCCCTTGAATTCGATGACGGCAAGCTTCTCTTCGGGAAAATGGCCTCATTGAACGATGTGACTTATGAACGCATGGTTGAACGCATCCCCGAAGACAAACTGGTCTCCTTTTTGGATTACACCGATCTTTTTGCGACCGTGAATTGGTCGATGCTCCCCAACCTCACCGACATATGGGACAAAATTGCCGAAAACATCCTACCGAAACTGGACACGCCTGAAAAGAAACCGATCTTCTTTGTCGATCTGGCCGATCCGGAAAAGCGTGAAGACAAGGAAATCAGAAGCGCGCTCAAATCCCTTAAAAACTTTAAAGATGCTTTCACATTTGTGCTTGGCCTCAATAAGAAAGAAGCCTTCGACATTCATACGTTGATTTTCGGCGACACCACCGACAAAACTTTGGCATCGGTCGCAAAGGAACTCGCTGAATTTATCGAGACCGATGCGCTTGTGATCCATCCCGTCGACCGTTCGGGTGTCTACTACAAAGGTGCATACTATGAAGAAAACGGCCCTTACGTGAAAAAACCGAAACTGACAACGGGTGCCGGCGATAACTTCAATGCCGGATTCGTGTTGGGTCTTCTTCTGGATTTAAGTCCCGATGAAGCTTTGCTTGTGGGCATGGGCACAAGCGGTTACTACGTCCGTCACGCAAAAAGTCCGACGTTCGCCGAATTGATTGCATTCATCGATGCCTGGGATAACAATGAAATCTAAAACAAAGCCGGACAGACGTCCGGCCTTTTTTAACATTCATCATAAAATGATTGTTTCTTATTCGCTGATTTTATCTTCATCCTGAGTGATTTTTTCCTGCATGAACACACGCCGTATATTTCTTATTTTCCCGTAGGCGACGACCAAATCCCCTTTCTTAACGACATCATCACCGCCGACTTGCGCTTTGACGTCCTTCCCCCGCTGGATTGCCAAAATCTGAATCCCGAATTCGTTTTTTATCGGACTTTGATTCAACGTTTTCCCTTCAAGGATCTCAGGCACATATTTGACGGAAATCTCGGCGATTGAATTTTCCTTGTAGTGATCGAGTACTTCGATGACATTGATGTTTTTGCCGTAAAGGAATTTGACGGCAATCGCTTTTGCGATTCGCTGCATCAATTGATCGATGGCTTTTATTTTGCTGATGAGAACAAGAAGGATGAAAAAGGCTCCGACAACACCGAGGAATTTCCATATGTCTGCGGACTCGGCCTGGCCGAGGGTCAGAATAACATTGACCAACACGGAAATAACGGCAATATTGAGCAAGAATCCAAATAACATCGTGAACGATGCGAGTCTCCGTCTTAACCGATGGTTCGTGATAAGTTCGGCTTCGTCGGTCGTGTATCCCGAATTCGTGAACATCGATATTACCTGAAAACGTGCTTTGCTTTTTGTCAGGCCACTGAGGCGAAACAAAATCGTGAACAGGGCAATGAATAAATAATAAATAAATGTGATGATGATGCCAATCAATATCATGCGGTTGATATCCATAATAATCGTTCCCTCCGAGTGATTGCCCTTCACTTCAATTATACATCATCAGGACAAAATGACAAAACCTG
The DNA here is from genome assembly GCA_018400565.1 of Bacilli bacterium. GTDB lineage: Bacteria > Bacillota_I > Bacilli_A > Izemoplasmatales > Hujiaoplasmataceae > M55B122. The sequence continues at coordinate 3,223 of JAGYMP010000026.1, forward strand.
AAACACATTCTTATGCTGCTTTTTCCAATTAAACCCAATAAAATAATGTCTTAAATCGTATATATAATGACAAGGGGAAGGTGAACGAATATGAAAAAATGGCTGTTGATCATCATCTTGGCTGCATTCATGCCACTGATTCATATCCACTCATCCACAACATCCCAAGAAGAGATGGCACCGCTGTCTCCGACCGGGTGGAACACATCGTCGGATTACACCGGTGACCAATACAACCTTGATGCCATCAACGCTAATGACGCATGGACCGTTGAAACGGGATCGACCGATGTTACCATTGCCGTCATTGACACCGGCATTGACACCGATCATGAAGATTTTTCCAACCGCATCCTTTCATCATCATACAATGCACACACACAGGAAACCGGCATCAGTGTGGTTGAGGATGACAACGGGCACGGCACATTCGTGGCCGGCATCATCGCAGCAACCCGCAACAACGCCATCGGCATTGACGGACTCACCGACAACATCGGTCTGATGGTCATCAAGGCAAACCAACCCGGTGAGGAATCGTTCCCGAGTTCATATGTTGCGGACGGGATTTATCATGCAATCGATCACGGTGCCGATGTGATCAACCTTTCGCTTGGCAGTGAAAGCATGGATTCCGGGATCAGTGATGCCGTTGACCATGCGTTTGACAACGGTGTGTTTGTCGTTGCATCGGCCGGCAATGACGGCGTTGACAGTGTTTTTTACCCCGCCGGGTATGAAACAGTCATTTCCGTGGGTTCTGTCAATGAAGCCCTTGAAAGAAGCACCTTCTCAAATTATGGGTTGACACTCGATCTCGTCGCACCGGGTACGGATATCGTGACGACCTCCCCTGATGACACCTATTCATTGGTCAGCGGGACGTCCTTTTCCGCTCCCCACGTGAGTGCGGCGCTGGCTTTGCTGTTGAGTCACGATTCCACCGTGTCTTATGAGGAAGCCATTCATCGCCTCGAGAACAGCGCGATCGATCTCGGCGATGAGGGTGAAGACATTTATTATGGCCACGGCTTGTTGGATATGCATGCGCTTCTCACGGAAGACATGGTGAAAATAGCGTTGATCTCCGATACATCCACCACCTATGATCCGATATGGATTTCGTCCGGTACGACGCTTTCATCATTGCCTTCTCCCTCAAAGGAGGGCCACACATTTTCGGGTTGGTATCTGGACACTGCCGGACAAACCGCTTGGGACAGCGACTTCGTGTTCACAGAGGATACGACACTTTATGCACATTTTTCAATCAACACATACACTGTGACATTTATGCTGGACGGCGAAGTCTATGCGACCAGAACCGTCGACTATGATCAGACGTTGGATACGTTGCCGACGGTTTCCATCGATGGCTACGATTTTTCGGGATGGTTCCTGAGTGACACATTTGAAAATCTGTTTGATAACTCAACGATTACGGAAAACTTGACATTATACGGAAAAACCACGTTGATCACCCACACGGTGACCTTCCTTTCCTATGATGACAGCCTCCATGAAACAATCACAATTCCCGACGGGGATTCGATTGACGATTTGCCTTCAGGACCCGCACGTCCGGACGACGGTTTGTATACATACAGCTTCTCACATTGGGATCATGGCCTTTCAGACATCACCCAAGATATAACCGTCAATCCCGTTTACGAAAAAACATTTATCGCTGACAACGCTGTTTTGTCACCGGGCACCGATACACTTGAAACAGGTGACACCTGGTCGGATGCGGGTGTGACACTGAATCATGATGCTCTGAGTGTCGAAGAAACGGGCGGTGTCGATACAAGCACACCCGGAACATATGAAGTTGTGTACACCATTGTCCATGACGGGCAGGCTGTCCATCAGATCACACGGATCGTCTCGGTCATCGACCCCAGACCCACGATTGACATCATCCTCTTTGCCGGTGTTTCGACCATCGTCCTCGGCTCAGATTACGACGATCCGGGTGCGCAAAGCAACCTCGGAACGATTGAGACATCGGGAACTGTCGATGTCAACACACCGGGACAATACATCCTCACTTATACGGTTACCCATGAAGGAGTCGAAGCTCAAAAGCTTCGTTATGTGTACGTGTTGGGGAACGGGTTCGATCCCGAATCGGTTGAACTGTGGTATGGTCGAAAGGATGATGACGATGAAATCTAAAGGATTGCTTCTTATCTTGTTAATGGTCATGACTTTCGTTTTTTCGGCATGCGGCGAAAACACGGACATTGAATTCCATCTCAACGAAAGTGTTGACACCATACCCTTGGACGTGACATACGACGATCCGGGTGTAACCGCGAAAATCAACGGTTTCATTTATCAAACCGAAGTCACCGAGAACACCGTCGACACCTCGGAACCGGGCATCTATCATATCACCTACACGCTTAATCATCTCGATCGGACCCTCACACTCACACGAATTGTGACGGTCATCGATGACACACCTCCCACAATCACCCTCAATCCGGGCATAGACACACTATTGACCGGGGAGACATGGGCGGATGAATCCGTCGAGGTGACGGACAACAGTGATGGTGCCATCGACATCGAAACCATCGGTTCAGTCGACACATCAACGCCCGGCACATATGAAATCACCTATGTGGCGACCGATGACTACGGTAATCAAAATCAGGCGACACGCATCGTCACCGTGCTTGATGAAAGCCAATAGAACACGATGACTTTTATATGATTCTCTTATACTATAAAAAAAACTGCGAAAGCCATGCAATCAATAAGCATGTCTTCGCAGTTTTTTTTATGTTTTATTTCAACAACTTATAAAGCTCTTTCGTCTTCTTTTTATTCATGGTCACGCGGATGGTTGCATCGCCTGATGCCGTGGAAACAAAAATCATCGGCCATACGATATGTCGTTTATAAATACTGGTATGTACGTCGTCTACCATCCCGAAATTATACAGCTCAAAACCCTTGTGGGTGTTTTTTAAAAACCAAACCTCATTGTTATACACGGACAAAACCCTGAGTTTCGAGTTGCCGTAAAACAGATTGCGTGCGATGGGGTGATATCCCTGTGCTTCTGAATCATGATATCCGGCAACCCATAACCCCCGGTCATCAACAAGAGTGTGTCGTTTCAAAAAAGCTTCCATGTCTTTGTAATCCGAGCGGTTCCTCTCCAACGTTTTGTCTTTTTCTTTCAGTTTTTGCATGCTGACCCTCCTTTCATTTTTAACCCAAAATAATTATTTCAAAAGACGCATGACCATCACGGGGTATTCTTCTTTCAAGAGAAAACCGTTTGTTTGCGCGGTTTTCACGGATGGTTTGTTTTCGGACCAGCAATCCCAATACACTTTAATGTGTTTCGCTTTGGTTTCCATCAAAAAGGCCTGTGTCATCATCGAGGCCAACCCCCGGTTTCGATATCTTTCATTGACATGGATCCCCACACCGAGTTTATGTTTGCTTTGGTATTCGCTGACACAAAAGCCGGTGATCGCATCATGATCGACCGTCATATAACCGATGCCGCGCTCATAAAAATCCTCGATGCTGAAATATGAGTTGGTTGACACAATCTCCTCGCGGACCATCTCCACATTGGTGAGATCCTGTGCCATCAATTTTGGGGTTATTTTTTTAGTGGAATTTTCACTTACAAGTGATTTGAGTTGCATGTCGGGAGAGAAGATGAACACCTTTCGGTTATGGACGGTGATCTGTCTGTCATAGAGTCGTTCAAAGACAGCACGGGCCCGTTTGGTCGGATAAAAGATCAAAATGGTTTCCAGCACCGTTTTGACATTCTCCGGAAAAAGCTTATGCATGGCGGTTTTCACAATCTCTTTGTCAATATCTTCGGAGACAAAAAGGTAATGCCCGATTGATAAAAAAAGATAAGACGGATGTGCGTCGTCATCGGTGTGAATCCGTCCGAAATCAGGATATTCACATACGAAATCAAGCACATGATCGTTT
>JAGYMP010000027.1 GCA_018400565.1 Bacilli bacterium
AGCGGTCGTCAAACGTCTGTTGAAGGAGTTGTTCAAAGAAGACCGGAAAGCGTGGGTCATCATCTTTTTCTCACTCATTTTCTCCGGCATCGGTGCGATGGCCGTGTCGATATTTATCGAGTTATTGATTGATGACGTCATCTGGCCCGCGATTGAAGATATGGGCGGCATTGAAACGGTCACCGAGCCTTTGACGATGATCATCATCGGAATGATCGTCATTTATGGTCTCGCCGTCCTGGGCACAATCGTTTATACGCAACTCATGGCCAGAATCGGACAGACATTTTTAAACCGAATCCGTGAATCCATGTTCAACAAAATGGAATCCCTGCCCGTGAATTTCTTTGATTCGCATGCCCACGGCGATATCATGAGTTATTATACCAATGACGTTGACACACTCAGACAGTTCATTTCACAGAGTCTGATCCAGTTCGTGCTAACGATCATGACAATCACCTTTGTCGTCATCACGATGCTTTATTACAGTATATGGCTCACGCTCATCGTGTTTGTGGGTTCGATTGCGATCTTCAAAGCATCCAAAGACATCGGCGGCAAGAGCACAAGTTATTTCGAACGCCAGCAAAATGCGATCGGTAAAACAGAAGGTTTCATCGAAGAAATCATGGCCGGCGAAAAAGTCGTTAAAGCTTTCAACCGCGAAAGCAAAGCAAAACAACGTTTTGATACATTAAATGACGGGTTGTATGAAGACTCAAAAGCCGCCAATTTTTACGGGAACATCCTGATGCCGGTTTTGTTCAACATCGGTAACATCCTTTACGTCATCATCGCAGCCGCAGGCAGTCTTTTTGTCTATTTCAGCGTCACCAACGTGGCACTGACCGGGACTCATGTCTTCAGCCTTTCCTACATCGGCGTCGTGGTCTCATTCCTGACGCTGTCCAGACAATTCTCACGCCGCATCGCCAATGTCAGTCAGCAACTGCCGATGGTCGGCATGGCGCTCGCAGGCGCCAAGCGTGTGTTCGAATTTCTTGATTACGAACCGGAGACCGATGACGGCGATGTGACACTTGTCAATTACGTGACCGGTGATAAGGACAATATCATCGAAAGCGAAGAACGCACTGGTTTTTGGGCCTGGAAACAACCCGGTGAAAACGGCGATGTGTCTTATACCAAGTTAAAGGGTGACATCGTCATCAAACATATTGATTTCAGTTATGTCGAAGGCGAAGAAGTTTTGCATGATATATCGGTCTATGCCCATCCCGGCGAGCGCATTGCTTTGGTCGGTGAGACGGGTGCGGGAAAAACGACGATCACGAATCTGTTGACACGTTTTTATGATATTGAACGCGGAAAAATCTTTTATGACGGCATTGACATCAAAGACATCAAAAAATCATCGTTACGGAAATCAATCGGACTTGTCTTGCAGGATGTGAATCTGTTCACGGGCACCGTGAAAGAGAACATCCGTTACGGCAGAGAAGAGGCGACCGACGAAGAAGTCATCGAGGCCGCGAAAATCGCGAATGCCCACGGGTTCATCAAACGGTTGCCCAAAGGATATGACACGCAGTTAAAAGCCGGCGGATCCAACTTATCCGAAGGACAAAGACAACTTATCTCCATCGCCCGCGCAGCCTGTGCGGATGCACCGGTGATGATTTTGGATGAGGCGACATCGTCGATTGACACCCGGACCGAGGCCATCGTGCAAAAAGGCACGGACCGGCTTATGGAAGGTAGGACTGTCTTTGTCATCGCACACAGACTTTCGACGATTCGCAACAGCCATGCGATCATGGTCATGGACCACGGTAAAATCATCGAACGCGGCGATCATGACAGCCTGCTCAGAGAAAAAGGCATCTACTATCAACTCTACACCGGTAAATTGGAGATGTCCTAATCAAGCTATCGTTTATTTCGTTAAAGGGGGAATCACCATGGCACTACTGACAAAAGCAAGCACATCAAAGGAACAAACCAAACGCGAAAAAAACCATATTGCGTTGGCAAGAAAAGCAGCCGCGGAATCCATCGTTATGTTGGAAAATGACGATGTGTTGCCGATAAAACCCGGAAAAATCGCACTCTACGGCGCGGGGGCGGCCAAGACGATCAAAGGCGGCGGCGGCAGCGGCGAAGTCAATGAACGCCATGCGGTGTCCATCAAAGAAGGATTGGAGAACGCCGGGTTCGATGTGACTACCAACGCCTGGATCGATGATTATGAGACAGTTTACCAAGAAGCGATGAAAAAGCACCGGAAAAATGTGTTGAAACGCTTGATCACATTTAATTTTTCGAGTGCCGTCGGTGAATCGCTCGTTTATCCGTACGGAAGAACCATCACTGATGGAGATATCAAACAAAGTGACACCGACACATGCATCTATGTGTTGTCACGGCAAGTCGGCGAAGGCCGGGATCGCTTGCTCGGTGAAAACGAATATATATTTTCCGAAACGGAAACAGAACATTTAAAGACATTGATCCGCAGTTATGAAAAAACGGTGTTGGTCATCAACACAGGCGGACCGATGGACACAGGCATCTTAGATGAGGAACTCAAAGGGTTATCGGCCGTGTTTTATGTCTCACAACCCGGCATGGAAGGCGGCAACGGGTTTGCGGATGTCCTGACAGGTAAAATCGCACCTTCGGGCCGGCTTGCGGACACATGGCCGAAAACATATGATGACATTCCCTCCGGTGATGCATTCGGCACACTTGATGATGACCCCTTGGAAGCAGATTACAGGGAAGGGATCTATGTCGGATACCGCTATTATGACACCTTTGGCATCGAACCGAAATATCCTTTCGGCCATGGTCTTTCTTACACGGATTTCAAGATACAAACCATGGATGTGACGATTAAGAAAACAACCGTGGAGGCTAAAGTCAAGGTCATGAATATCGGCAAAAAACATGCCGCAAAAGAAGTCGTCCAACTCTATGTGAGTTGCCCGGACGGTCGTTTGGAACAACCTTATCAGGTTTTGGCGGCTTTCGCCAAGACCGACACGCTCAAACCGGGTCAGTCACAAACCGTCGTTCTGGCATTCGACATGTCCGACCTTGCGGGTTATGACACGGAAAAACAAACACGCATCCTTGAATCCGGTGAGTATGTCCTCCGGATCGGAAACAGCTCACGCAACACAAAAGCAGAAGCTGCGATCTCCCTTGATGAGACAGCCATCCTCAGTGTGCATGAGGCCATCGGCACAGCCACCGTCGATTTTGAACCGTTATCAAAAAAAGATGCGCCGGAACGATCGGAAGATTTACCTGAAGACATTCTTTCTTTGAAAGCTTCGGCAGGGGATTTTGACACAACGACGCATACCTACGTAACACCTGAGATTGAGCATGATGAGAAGGTTGAGTTATTGCTTAAAGGGCTATCGGTCGATGACATGATCGAACTCATCATCGGTGATACCATGTTTCCGAAAGACACGGCACTCACCGTGCCGGGGTCTGTCGGCAATTCGACATCAAAGTTCTTTGACAGAGGCCTTTCGAATGCCGTGTTCGCGGACGGCCCCGCCGGCCTTCGTTTGAACAAACATTCCGTCGTCAAGAAAAACGGCAGGGTCAAACCGGTCGAACCGCCCATCGACATGCTGAAATCATTACCGAAGTTCGTGCTCAGATGGTTGGTCACGACACCGGATAAGGGCCAATCCCTTTATCAATTCGCAACAGCATTTCCCGTCGAAAGCGCACTTGCACAATCCTGGAACAAGAAGCTGCTGTTTGACATCGGCGATGCCGTCGGTGAGGAAATGGAAAGTTACGGCATCACCTATTGGCTCGCACCGGCCTTGAACATCCACCGCAATCCGCTTTGCGGCCGTCATTTTGAATATTACAGCGAGGATCCGTTGCTTTCCGGGCAATTTGCGGCCGAGACCGTCAAGGGCGTGGAAAGCCATGAAGGTTATTATGCGACAATCAAACATTTTGTCTGTAATAACCAAGAGGAAGAAAGGCGCCATATGTCCGCCAATGTTGATGAACGGACATTAAGGGACATTTATCTGCGCGGCTTTGAAATCGCGGTCCGTGAAGGCAATCCTTCAAGCCTGATGACCTCCTACAACAAAGTCAACCACGAGTATGTCGCGAACAGCCATGAGTTGCTTGAAAAAGTCCTGCGCAACGAATGGAATTATCAGGGCACGATCATGACGGATTGGTTTTCGACAATGAAGAAAACCGCCTGTACCTGGAAAGCCGTCAAAGAAGGTCATGATTACATCATGCCCGGCGGCAAATCATATAAGAAAGATCTTCGCAAGGCACTAAAAAAAGGATGGCTCGACGAAGAGGATCTGAAGCGAAGCTGCGGACGCATCCTGAAACAGATCTTATCGAGCGGCACACAGGAAGAAGCCATGAAAATGAAAGAACAAGCATAAATCCCCAACAAATAATAGGCCACACGGACTTGACAGAATTCACGGTGTGGCCTATAATTAACATGAAGTCGAAAAGTTAATGACAAAGAAGAGACGAGGGAACGGAACTGGATAATCCAGATTTTTCGTTCTGTTTTCTTTTATCCAGGAGGCAGCCATGTCCGAACGAACGATCATTCCAGCCATTTCGAGCCACAAGAAATTGCAAGCTTTTTTCGAATCAGATCGAAGTACCGGGATTTTGATGAATTTTCATCTGGCACAACTCAAGAATCTTGTGGATGAGATGAAAAAACACGGCAAGAAGGTCTTGATCCACGCCGAATTGATCAAGGGCTTGTCCGGTGACGAAGGGGCTGCGGTCTATTTGATCCAGTCGCTCCGTGTTGATGGCATCATCTCGAGCAAACCCCGGGTGATTGATGTCTGCAAAAAGCGCGGTGTGTTGGGTGTGTTCCGGTTTTTCGTCAAGGACACGATATCCTTCGAACAAAGCATCACCATCGCAAAAAGGCTGAAACCCACCCATGTTGAGATTTTGCCGGGTTGTTGCGTGAAACTGATCGATCCCCTCAAGAAAAACCTGCATTGCGAGGTATGGATGGGAGGACTCATCCATTCGAAGAAAGAAGCCGACGCCTGTTTTGAGGCCGGTGCCCAGGCCATCACAACTTCCCATGAAGGTTTATGGCAATGACCGATGGCTTAAGATAACCCACAAGTTAATCCACTGAGAGAGCAGAGCAGACGATTTTTTAAATCGTTTTTGCGCTGCTTTTTTTTACGATATGAGGAGGATGTTTATGTATGATTTTTTAGTGATCGGCGCCGGCATCATCGGCAGTCTGATTGCCCGTGAATTATCGAGATACAAGGCTGACATCATCGTTTTGGAAAGGGAAAA
>JAGYMP010000028.1 GCA_018400565.1 Bacilli bacterium
ATCAATTGTCTTGTTTTAAAAAAATGATGATGATAGAATATGAATATAGAAATCAGAAGGAAAGAGGAGATTGAAAATGAAGAAAATGCTATTGTCCTTAACCATGATTTTGATAATGGCGGGTGTTCTCGTCGGATGCGGCGGAAACGACCCGTTACAGATTTGGGTCGGTTCTGAATCTCAGGATTTTTACCAGGAAAAAATGAATGAATATGTCGAAAATTACAATGCTTCACACGAAGAGGCATTCCCCTTCGAAGTTCAAGTCAAAGGCGTTGACACCGGTACTGCGGCAGCGACGTACCTTGATGACATGCAGGCGGGTGCTGACATTTTCACGGTTGCGCATGATAATCTGGGAAAACTGACGGCAGGTTCGAGTTCCATCGCACCAATAACGAATGAAGCTCTGCTGGCACAAATCGAGGCTCTCAACCCCGAGAGCTTCAAACAGGTCATCCGCTCAACGGTTGACGGAACCGAATACACTTTCGGCGTCCCTTACATCGCTCAGGCTTTGGTCCTTTATTACAACACGAAATACATCAGCGAAGAACAGGTTGAAACCTGGGAAGGCATTGTTGATGCCGCAACCGCGGCCGAGGATGCAACGGGCGATAACAAACAGGCATTATCCCTCGCGGGGGTTGACGGTTACAACAACTCCTTTTTGATCTTGGCCCGAAATGCCGAAACGGGTGAATCCAGTCTGGAGCTTTATGAAGACGGCGTTCAGGAGAATTGCTACTTCACCGGCGACGACATGATTTCCGTCATGCAATGGGGCCAATGGTTCTTCACACATCCCAACGGCGCGAGAAGAACCACCGATTCCGGTTGGGAAATCGAATTAAAGAATGAAATCTCCATTTCTTTCATCGGCGGAGCATGGCATTTCAGCGCCGCTGAAGCCGCACTCGGCGATAATCTGGGCATCACCGTCCTTCCCAAATTCACAATTACCGAAGAGCAGGCTTACAGTTCGATCGAGGCGGGAACGGAATTCCGTTCAGGGACATTTGCCGACGCTAAAATCTTTGTCATGAAGAAAAACAGCGAAAAAGCAGGATACCTGCAAGACATTCTTCTTTATCTCTCCAGCAAAGACATGCAGGAAGAATCATTTGAAGAAGTCGCCAATCTCCCCGCATATAAAAATGCCGCTGAAGAGTTCGACGCCTTCCAGGAAGACACACTCGAAGCTGACCTCGCCAGTGCGCAGGTTCGCATGTTCGAATATGGCATTCCGCAGCCTTTCGGCGTATCCCAGCGTTACAACCTCTACTATTACTCCAAAGGCGCACCCGATTTAATCATCGATGTTTTAGAGAACGTTGACGATGAATATTCAACTACCGAAGCCATCATCGCGGAAATGGAAAACATCGAGCATATTTGGAAGACCGGCAACAAACTCTCAGACGAGGAATAATCGTTCGGTCATTTCATTTATACCATGAATTGAGAAGGGGATATTATGCCAAAAAAGAATAAATCCAGCAAAAAGCGTCCTTTCCCAAGACGCTTTTTGCTGTCTGTCGGACATGTTTTCAATTCCGTCTGGCAAAAGCTGAAAAATAAGTTTAATGAAACAAAAGAAAGGTACGACGATGGTAGCATCGGGACCAAGTGGTCCCATGTCATCATGGGTGCAGGCAACTTGCATCATCGTCAGATTGCGAAAGGTCTTATTTTTCTTCTCCTTGAAATCGGCTTCCTTGCGGTGATGATTCTTTCCCCGGAAATCAATGACACACCGATCGGCGGAAAAGCCATCGTGAATTTCATCACTCTCGGAACCGACGAAGGAAGCATCACAACCCCGACCGACAACTCGATGCTGATGCTCTTGTTCGGTGTTTTGACCTTTGGCATGATCGTGGGCTTCTATTTCGCTTACCGTGCCAATCTGCGCAGCGCATACAAAGCGGATCTTGATGAGAGAAAAGGCCGCGGAGCGACGTCGTTCAAAGAAGACATCCAGTCACTGATGGACGAACGTTTCCATATAGCGTTGCTGACACCGGCTCTCATCGGCATCATCACGTTCACACTTCTGCCGACCATCTTCATGATTCTCATTGCCTTTACCAATTACGATTCCGCCCATCCGGCCGGGCAGGTTTTGTTTGATTGGGTCGGATTAAGGAATTTCGCTAAGATCTTCCAGGGAACCGGCGAGATATCCGTCCGCTTCTTCCCTGTATTGGGATGGACGATGCTTTGGGCCGTTTTGGCAACCGGGACATGTTATGTCGGCGGCATCATGCTCGGTTTGCTCATCAACAAAAAACAAATCAAACCCAAAAAATTATGGCGAACCATCTTTATTTTGACGATTGCCCTGCCGCAATTCATCACATTGCTTGCAATGCGCAATCTTTTGAGTGAATACGGGCCAATCAATGACTTCATGGTCAACATCGGTTTGCTTGAGGAACCGATCGCGTTTTTGGCCCAGGCCAAAAATCCCTGGACGGCACGTTTGACTATCATTGTCATCAACATCTGGATCGGGGTTCCCTACACGATGCTCATGACCAGCGGCATTTTAATGAACGTGCCGCATGAACTTTATGAAGCCGCGGAAATCGACGGTGCGACCAAAAGACAGGCCCTCATTCACATCACGTTACCCTATATCGTTTTTGTTACGACTCCTTACCTCATCACATCATTCATCGGCAATATCACAAACTTCAATGTGATCTACCTTTTGACGGGCGGCGCACCGACTGTGTCCGGATACAAAGCCGGATCGACCGATCTTTTGATCACATGGCTTTACAAACTGACAATTGACGAAAGCGAGTACAACATCGGTTCCGTGATCGGCATCATGACATTCATCATCACCGCCTCGATCACACTGCTGACCTACAGACACAGCAAGGCTTATAAAGAGGAGGATGCATTTCAATGAGCACATTATTGAAGAAACAATCCTCTAGCCATTACAAAAGCGTGAAGAAACAGGAACGAAGGTCGACCATCCTCGCTTATGTCACTTTGATCGTACTGACGATCATCTGGCTTTATCCGATGGTTTGGATCATTTTGAATGCTTTCCGGACCGAATACAACAACCAGGGTCAATTGGTAGGCATCGTCGTGAGCCATTACTTCCCGAAACAGCTTGGTTTCGAAAATTTTGTGAGGTTGTTCCAAGAAACCTATTTTGCCAATTGGTTTATCAACACATTGAAAGTCAGTTCTGTTTCCTTCCTGATTTCAACGATACTGACGCTGTCCGTTGCTTACGTGATGAGCAAACTTGAATTCAAAGGAAGAAAAGCATTCCTCAATTTAGCCATCATCATGGGCTTATTCCCCGGTTTCATGTCCATGATTGCCATTTACTATATTTTAAAAGCCTTCAATCTCACACAGACGCATGTCGCTTTGATGCTGGTGTACTCCGCCGGTGCGGGACTCAATTTCTACATCGCAAAAGGCTTTTTTGACATCATCCCGAACTCATTGGTGGAATCGGCCCGGTTGGACGGTGCGACCAATGCGCAGATCTTCGTCAAGATCATTTTGCCCCTGAGCAAACCGATTATCATTTATACAGCTCTTTTGGCGTTCACAGCACCTTGGATGGACTTCATTTTCGCCCGAGTCATTCTCGGGGAGACAAATCCGGAGCTGCATACCGTTGCCGTGGGGCTTTACTACATGATGTACGGTGAACGTGCTGATTCGAACGTGTTTACGATGTTTGCCGCCGGAAGTTTAATCGTCGCTGTGCCGATTGTGACTCTCTTCCTCTCAATGCAGCGCTATTACATCGAAGGCGTCACCGCAGGCGCCATGAAGGGGTAACCTGCGACATGTTTTCCATCTGTATATTCCGGAGGGACACAACATATGAAAAAAACAATCGCTTTGATTCTTATCCTTATCCTTTCAATTCCTTTGTTCGCCTGCCATTCAGAATATGTCATGACCCAAAATGATCTGACGGTGGATGTCGATGCATTGCCCGAGGATAACCACCGCGTCTATTATGAAATTTTCGTCGGAGCATTCTCTGATTCGAACGAAGACGGCATCGGCGATCTTAACGGCATCGCAGGCCGGCTCGATTACCTGAATGACGGTGATCCGAACTCAGGTGAAAGTCTCGGCGTCGAAGGCATATGGCTCATGCCCGTCATGCCGTCGCCCAGTTATCATAAATACGATGTGATGGATTACAAATCGATCGATCCGCGTTACGGAACAATGGATGATTTCGACCATTTTGTCGAGCAAGCAAATACAAGAGGCATCGATGTCATCATCGATTTGGTTTTGAATCACACATCATCACAGCATCCCTGGTTTGAGCAGGCCAAAGCAGCTATCGAAGACGGTGATTATGATAATCCCTACATCGATTATTACGTGATTGTCCCGGACGGACAAAGAGAAAACGACAAAACCTATCATCATCTTCATGATGATTTGTACTACGAAGGTAACTTCTCACCGGACATGCCAGAACTCAATCTGGACAATGACGATGTGCGTGATGAAATCAAAGACATCCTTGCTTTCTGGTATGATGCAGGCGTTCATGGTTTTAGATTGGATGCAACAAAATACGCATATCTCAATGATCAAGCCAAAAACATCGAGTTCTGGGGATGGTTCATCGATGAATGCAAGTCCATCAAACCCGATACGTTCGTGGTCGGTGAAACATGGTCCTCGGATAATGCCATCGCCCCTTACTATGAGAATTTTACCAATTTCGATTTTGGCATGGCACAATCCACGGGTTATGTCTCCATCGTAGCCAACCAGCGGGATACGGTCAACTGGCTTGTCTCTTATATGGACAGATACCGGAATCTGGTCGAGAACTATGACAGCGACGCTATTTTGGCGCCGTTCATTTCCAATCATGACATGAACAGGGCGGCAGGCTACCTGTCCGTCCCTGATTACGAAATGCATTCGGCCGCAAGTCTTTATATATTGAGTTATGGTTCTCCGTTCATATATTACGGCGAGGAAATCGGCATGAAAGGTGTCCGCTCCACCGAGCCGACGGACGCCAACCGACGTCTGGCCATGTTATGGGGAGATGGTGACAGTGTCGAGGATCCGGTCGGTTCGACATTCGATCCGGACGAGCAGACAAACGGCACGGTCCGCGATCAGATTGGTGATCCGGACAGTTTGTATAACCATTATAAGAAGTTAATCATGCTGCGCAAAGCCAACCCCGAAATCGCGCGCGGCGAGTATGAGCCCCTTCATTTTGACGGATATTTCTCTTTCGGCGGTTTCTTATCCACATATGAGACATCCACCATCGGCGTCTTCCACAATGTTGGTGAAGAAACGATCACGGTTGATTTGAGTGAATACACAGACAACGCTTTCGACATTGTCCGTGGTTATGCCGGGAAAGGCGATGCGAGCCTTGATGGTCAGGTTTTAACCATCGATTCACACACCAGCATCGTTCTGAAGTGAGAAAGCGGTTACACGTTTTGACCGAATATGGTTGAAAGCGTTGACATCCCCCATATCAAGTGATAAAATTAAAGTATCAAAAAAAGGAGAAAAGGAGATTGACTATGA
>JAGYMP010000029.1 GCA_018400565.1 Bacilli bacterium
ATCTGGAGCAAGCGAGGGGAGTCGAACCCCCATTATCTGCATGGCAAGCAGACGTTCTACCATTAAACTACACCTGCATCACTTCAGCACATACTATTGTATACGAAAACGATGATTTTTTCAACTCTTTTTTATCGAAAAAACTGATTTTTTCATCCCGAAAGACATTTTTTGTTTGTCATGCTATAATAGAGTAAAGGAGGACGCCTGTGGACAACGACCGAATCAAACATCTCATCGCCAACCCCAATAAAGATGATGCATACATCCTCTATTGGATGCAGGCAGACCAACGCCCCGATCACAACCACGCGTTGGCCCATGCGGCCCATCTGGCCAATGAACGACAATTACCATTGATATGTCTTTTCACGGTCGATTTATCGTTTCCTGATGCGAATGAACGCCATTTCTCCTTTATGTTCGAAGGTCTGAAAGAGACCTTCGGGATATTGAAAAAGAAGGGGATAACCCCTGTGCTCCGGCAAGGACACATCGAAGATGCCATCACCCCCTTTTTAAACGACACAAAGACGATCGTCAGCGATGTCGGTCATCTCCGGTGGCAACGGATGAGACGCAAGGCTCTTTACTTTCGTTTGATCGAAGAGGAAAACGTCAATCTTTACGCAGTTTCGGGCCACATTCTCGTTCCCGTTGATATCGCGAGCGACAAAGAAGAATACGGTGCGTACACCATCCGTCCGAAAATCAACCGGCTGTTCGAGCGTTTTTTGGATGAAGATACGTTGCCTTCTTTGAAAAACACATCCTCCATCGATTTGAAATCCGACATTGACATCAACAAGTATCATGGGTTCCTAAGCAAAACATCCTTCTCTGACCGCGTCAAAAAAGTCAAAACCTTCACCGGCGGCCCCGGTGCCGCAAAACAAAAACTGGATGACTTTTTGAAAAACAAACTTAATCGTTATGATGATGCTAACGATCCGGGTAAAACCCTGAATTCAAAGCTTTCCCCCTATCTTCACTTCGGTCAAATCTCCCCGCTTGCGATCATTCGCGCCGTCA
>JAGYMP010000030.1 GCA_018400565.1 Bacilli bacterium
ATCGACACCGATGTCGGCCATGATGAAAATCTCCTCAAGGTTGTCATACAATGACACATCAATCTCGTTTGCGCCGCTGAGCACATCTTTCAAGGATGACAAAGAGCCCTCCCGGGTCTTTTTCATGCCGATTTTATACTTTTCGGCCTGTCTGTCCTTCTTTTTCGTTTTAAACAATCGATCGAATAAGCCCATGGTTATCCCTCCGAAATCAAACCATATTATACCACAAATTACACTCCACACAAAAAAAGTCCGCCTTTTCGGAGAAAAAGGCGGATGCAGGAAGGGTGAGCGTCGAAACACTCACATCGGGCGTGGCCAAGACACTAAAAAGTATCAGCCACACTTATAATTTATCATATGATGGGTCAATTGTCAACAGTAAAAAATAAACGTTTAACGTATATTCTATTTTCCCTTGACCTTCTTATTTTTCTCATTTGCCTCAACCATCCGTTCATGGCACTCAGGACAGAGCTCTTTTAAATCTTCTTCGGAAGGAATGAAACGGCATTTCGGAAAATTGTTGCAGGCGAAGAAATGGTTGCCTGCGTTTTTCCCGCGTTTTGCGACTTTTTCGATGAGTTTGCCTTTGCCGCATTTCGGACAGGTCACATCGGATTCATAAAGGTCCTCTTCTTCTTTGTCCGGCTTGATGTACTTACAGTCGGGAAAGTTGCTGCAAGCCACGAATTCACCGTATTTGCCATGACGCACGACGAGCGGTGAGCCGCACTTGGGACACATCTCGCCGGTTTTTTTCGGCGGGATCTTTTTCATGTTTTCCATCGCATGTTCGACTTTCGGGACGAAATAATCATAAAATTCACGCAACACTTTGGTCTGTTCGTCCTCGCCTTCCGCGATTTTGTCCAACTCTTTTTCCATTTTTTTTGAATAATCCGTCGATATGAACTCGCTGAAGTACTTCTCGAGCTTATCGATGGTGAGTTTACCCTGTTCGGTGGGAATGAAATGACGGTCTTCATAGGAGACGTAATGGCGGTTTCTGATGGTCTGGATGGTGTTGGAATATGTTGAGGGACGACCGATGCCTTTGGCTTCCATCGTTTTGATCAGTTTGGCTTCGGTGTATCTTGCCGGTGGGTTGGTGAATTTTTGCTCTTTGGTGATTTTTTTGGCTTTGATAACGTCTTTTTCTTTTAAATCCGGCATCTCACAGTCGTCGTCCTTGCAGCGGTCATCTTTGCCGTAAAGCTTAAGATAACCGTCAAAGACAAGCTCGGACCCTGTCAGTTTGAATAACGTGTCATTGTTTTCAAACAACATGGTCGTCTGGTCGAACACGGCCGGTGTCATCAATGAGGACACCGCACGGTTGTAGATGAGTTCATAAAGTTTGAACTGATCCTTTGTCAGGTATTTTTTGATTGTTTTTGGTTTTTTTGCG
>JAGYMP010000031.1 GCA_018400565.1 Bacilli bacterium
CGGATGAAACAAATCACACTGCAGATTCATGATGGGAACCGATGAATGTTCGGCCATTTCACGCAAAAACGCATTGCCGATCTTCCAAAAACAATTCCGGCATGCGATGGCATGTCCGTACGATGAAAGGATTTTGGCTGTGTCTTTCGCGCTTTCACCATGGGCGATCTGCATTTTCGACGTATCGAGAAATATCCCGGTACCGCCCAGTTGTGCCATGCCTGCCTGCATGGAATTGCGGGTGCGTGTTGATTGTTCGAAAAACATCAAAAATGCGGTTTTGTTGTTGAGATAAGGTGTCGGTTCGTTGTTAAGGAAATTTTTCTTCATGTCAGCCGATTCTTTTAACAGCTGATCGATTTCATCTTTTTCCCATTCATCCAGGGTGATGAAATCCTTGCCTTCGAAAAGCGGTTTTTTGTTCATGTTCATTCCTCCGTTATTTTTTGTCTTTTTGCTTTGTGTATATGGTCGGCAACAACGCATAAAGCGCGCTTGCTTTCACCAATTCGTCTTTCCAGGTTTTTTCGTTGGGGGCATGCGCTTCCTCTTCGTGTCCCGGACCGAATCCGATGCAGGGGATGCCATAACGTCCCATGATTGAAACGGCGTTGGTCGAAAATGTCCATTTGTCAACGAGCGGATCATCATCAAACAACCGTTTGTAGGTCTTGACTGTGGATGTGCAGACAGGATGATCCTCGGGCAGGACCCATGTCGGGAAAAATGCTTGCGTCGGATAGACGAGACCCGTATAGGACGGTCTGGCATACTCATACATCTCGACTTTCGCTTCGCCCTCTTTCACTTCGGTCAGTGCTTCGATTTCCGCGATTGCCTTTTCATGTGTTTCCCCATGGGTCAGCCGTCTGTCCACGGACAACCATGCTTCATCGGCCACCGCGCACCTTGAGGGGGATCCGGAATGAAACTCCGAAACCGTGAGTGATCCTTTGCCCAAAAACGGATCGTCGTGAAGCTGGGGATGGAGTTTTTTTAGCGCACCGACGACCGGAGCGAGTTTATAGATGGCATTCTCACCGCGTTCGGGGGCGCTTCCGTGACAACTGACACCCGAGGTGGATACTTTGATTTCCATCCTGCCGCGGTGGCCCCTGTAGATGTTGCAGGATGTCGGTTCGGTGATCACCACGAAATCCGGTTTGAGTTCATCCTCTTCGATGATGTACTGCCAGCAAAGACCGTCGCAATCCTCTTCCTGGACGGTTCCCGTGATGTACAACGTGTATGCTTTGTCCAAATCAAAATCCTTGATGATTTTCGCGGCATATACCATACTCGCCATGCCGCCTTCCTGATCGCTCGCCCCCCGACCGTAAATGACCGTGTCATCTTCATAACCCTCATACGGATCATGTGTCCAGTTGTCAAGGTCACCGACACCCACGGTATCGATGTGGGCGTCCATCGCGATGACGGTATCGCCGGATCCGATTCTGCCGATGATGTTGCCCATC
>JAGYMP010000032.1 GCA_018400565.1 Bacilli bacterium
ATGGCTTCCAGTACTTTTTTGATGCCGATCCCTTCTTTTGCGGAAATCAGAATCACATCTTCTTTCGGAATGCCGATCATGTCCTCTAAGTCCTTTGCGACAGCATCAGGATCCGCATTGGGAAGATCGATTTTATTGATGACGGGAATGATTTCCAGATCATTGTCCAGAGCCAAATAAAGATTGGCGAGGGTTTGCGCCTCGATTCCTTGTGCGGCATCGACAACAAGCAAGGCTCCTTCACAGGCCGCGAGTGAACGTGATACCTCATAGGTAAAATCCACATGTCCGGGTGTGTCGATCAAATGGAAAATATAATCATTGTCGTCTTCTGCGCTATAATTAAGTTCAACTGAATTAAGTTTGATTGTGATTCCGCGTTCGCGTTCCAAATCCATTGAATCCAGCATCTGCTCTTTCATCTCGCGTAGCGACACGGAATTTGTATGTTCCAAAATCCGATCGGCAAGGGTTGATTTTCCATGGTCGATGTGTGCGATAATGGAAAAATTGCGGATGCGTCTTTGCCGGTTTTTATGATTGTCTTGTTTATCCATATGCTTCCTCCGTTAAGGGTGTTTCAAGTAAGTTTCCACCTTATTTATTATACTATATTATCAGCAGTAATTCGCGTATTTTCCAAGAAAAAAAGCATATATCGCTATATGCTTTCATTCGTCAGCCGGTCTGTAAGCCATGTTCTGTGCTTCCCTGAGGAAGTGGCAATCATTTGTCTGCGGCGATGCCGCCGCCCATTCCGTTCATTTTCCGAATGGACGTGCCCCTACCAAAATTTGGGTTTCTGACTTGTGGGGTTTACCGCGTTTCACCCATACCTTTCGGTATGATTCGTCACTGTGGCACTTTCAAGGTAATCAGGCATTTAAGCATCCCTTTCCCTGCCGTCACCCTCACGGGTGCCTGAACTTATGGTTTCGTTCAGCACAAACACGACGGACATCACAGTCCGTGTCAGCATGGACTTTCCTAACAGAAAACTGCTCGATTGCCCAACCGGCTGACATGTATATTATACCATATTACTTGTCGTTTTTCACCTTTTTGAGCAAGGCTTTGCGGGAAAGGTCAATCCGTCCTTTGTCATCGATGTTAATGACTTTCACCGTCACGGCATCTCCGACGTTGACGACATCTTCAGTCTTGCGAATATGCTCCAGAGCAAGCTTGGAAATGTGAACCAATCCTTCAGTTCCCGGCCAAAGTTCAACAAACGCACCAAAGCGTTCCGTGCGTGTCACGCGTCCGGTGTATACTTCACCGACTTCGACCTCACGGACGATGTCTTCGATCATTTTCACAGCCTGGTCGATGAAATACATATCCTCATGCATGATTGTCACGCGGCCGTCGTCCTCAATGTCAATTTTGACATCATTGCATTTTTCAATGATGGATTGGATGGTTTTTCCACCGGAACCGATGATTTCCCGGATTTTATCCGGTTTGACATGCATCAACTTGACCTTCGGTGCATATTTGGACAATTCCTTGCGTGGTTCGGCAATGGTTTTGTTCATCGTGTCAAGAATTTCCAAGCGTGCGATTTTGGCCTGTGCCAACGCTTCTTTGAATATTTCTTTCGTGATACCGGCGATCTTGATATCCATTTGAAGTGCAGTGATCCCGTCTTTTGTTCCGGCGACCTTGAAATCCATGTCGCCATAATGGTCTTCGACACCTTGGATATCAGTCAGAATGGTATAATCGTCGCCTTCTTTGATCAAACCCATGGCAATTCCCGCCACAGGGGCTTTGATCGGAACACCAGCGGCCATCAATGCCATGGAACCGGCACAAATCGTCGCTTGTGAAGAAGACCCGTTTGATTCCAGTATCTCCGAGACAACACGAAGCGTATAGGGGAAGTCATCTTCTTCAGGCATAACCTGGAACAAAGCACGGCGTCCCAACGCACCATGACCGATTTCTCTGCGGCCGGGTCCAAAATAACGTCCGGTCTCGCCGACGGAATAAGGCGGGAAATTATAATGCAACATGAACCGTTTGTCTTCTTCAATGGTGACACCGTCGATGATCTGGGCTTCGCCCAAAGCTCCCAAAGTCACGGTTGCAAGTGCCTGGGTCTCGCCGCGTGTGAACAATGCAGACCCGTGGGTCCGGCTGAACAAATCGATTTTCGCATCCAGCGCACGCAGTTCATTGACTCTCCGTCCGTCGGGACGGATTTTATCTTGTGTGATTTGTCTTCTTATTTCAGCAACCTT
>JAGYMP010000033.1 GCA_018400565.1 Bacilli bacterium
GGAGAAACAAATGAGCCGAAAATGATCGTGCATACAATCGAAACGATTGCTGATTTGCGCGGTGTTGATAAAAGGACGCTTGAAACAATCACGTATGATAATGCACTTAAATTATTTGACCTCGGGGAAGTGACACGCTGATGGCGTTGACAGCGGGCATTGTCGGCTTGCCGAATGTCGGGAAGTCGACCCTGTTCAATGCCATCACGAAATCGCAGGTCACTTCTGAAAACTATCCTTTTGCGACGATCGATCCAAACATCGGTGTGACGGTAGTCCCCGATGAACGCGTGGACACACTCGCCGCCATGTATGAACCCGACAATGTCGTTTATACCACATTTGAATTTACCGATGTGGCCGGGTTGGTCCGGGGCGCATCAAAAGGAGAAGGACTCGGTAACCAGTTCCTGGCGCATATCCGTGAGGTTGACGCCATCTGCCAAGTCGTCCGTTGTTTTGACGATCCGAACGTCACGCATGTGGATGGTTCGGTTAACCCCGTTCGGGATATCGAAACGATTCAGATCGAATTGATCATGGCGGATATCGAGATGATCGAGCGACGGTTGCCAAAGATTGAGAAAAAAGCAAAGCTTAAGACAGAAAAAGATGTCGTGCGTGAATTTTCGCTTTTGAAAGTTATCCACGCCCATCTTATGGATTCAAAACCCATCCGGTCGCTTAATCTTGCGGAGGATGACAAAAAAAACATCAAACATTTCAACTTTTTGACTTTAAAACCGATGATTTATGTCTGTAATGTCAGCGAGGACACTATTTCGGCCCCATATGAGAACGATTATGTCAAAGCGGTCGAAGAAGTTGCGATTGCGAATGATTCGGAAATCGTGCCGATCTCCGCAAAAATCGAACAGGAACTGTCTGAACTGGATGATGATGAGAGAGACATGTTCCTTGAGGAGATGGGTCTCACACATTCGGGACTCACTGATTTGATTCACGCAAGTTATCAAGCCCTGAACCTAAGAACATTTTTCACGGCCGGTAAAAAAGAGGTCCGGGCGTGGACATTCAAAAAAGGCATGAAAGCTCCGGCATGTGCGGGAGTCATCCACAGTGATTTTGAGAAAGGATTCATCCGGGCGGAAACGATCGCCTATGATGATTTAATCGAGGCGGGCAGTGAAGCCGCCGCAAAACGGCTTGGCAACTTTCGTCTGGAAGGCAAGGATTATGTCGTCAAAGACGGTGACGTCTTGCATTTTAGATTCAGTAACTGATAACTGACATCGATTTGGAGGAAGGGTTCATGGACAGCGATTTACCTGAACGGATTTTGTTTTCGGAAACATACCCCTTGTGTCACATCACGCTTTCAGACGCAAAGGATCTGGCATCGGAGAAATTACCGACGCATAAAGCGATCAATCTTCTTTTTGAGGATGAACAGGGTGAAACGACGGTGACGATCGAATCATCCGATTCACGCAGGCTTAACCGTATCCTCAAGCGGTTTAAAAAAGTGTTTCACCCATATATCATCACCAACGTCAATGACACCATCGAAGAAACATTGGTCAAGTCATTGACGGAACACAATCAAACGATCGCAACGGCCGAATCCGTGACCGGGGGGATGATCGTATCCCGGATCGTGAATGTGCCCGGTGTTTCGGAGTGTCTTAAGGAGTCGTTCATCACCTATGGCGATGAAGCGAAGATCGATGAATTGGGTGTCAAAAAAGAAACAATCAAAAAATTTGGTGTCGTATCCGAACGGGTTGCCTCACAAATGGTCGAGGGATTGCGCAAACGCACGTCGGCCGACATCTGTGTGACGACGAGCGGATACGCCGGACCGAGCGGCAACGACATCGGAAAAATCTGTTACGGCTTTTTTGTCCTTGACCGTCTTTGGGTGAAGACTGTTGTTTTTGACGGTGACAGAAACGAGATTCGAAAAAAAGCGACGGCCTATGCCATCTGTGAATTGATCCGGTATCTGAATTCCGTCGGAAAGGGATGATGACTATGAATCTTGAAAATCTTTCGAAATCCAAGGCGCTTTTGGTGATGCTGGTGATGTATGTCATCGCCTTTGTGGCAGGGGTGCTCGCATACCGGTTTTCAGAAATACTTGCCACGCATATCGTCTGGCGGACATTGTTTGCCAATGTGATCGCCACCCTCGTCATTTATGGATTTGGTGTTTTGATTGACAACCAGAGTGTGTACGATCCCTATTGGAGTGTCGCACCGCCGGTGATTGTCCTTGCCTGGCTCGTCATTTTGGATGTCACGCTTCATCTTCCGGTCGTTTTGTTGTTGATCGCGATTTTGTTTTGGTCGATCAGACTCACATATAACTTCATCATCAATTTCGATGATTTTTCCTATCAGGACTGGCGTTATGTCATGCTACACGACAAGCATCCCGGATTATGGCTTCTGACCAATCTTTTCGGTATCAACCTGATGCCGACGATCATCGTTTTCATCCAATTGATCGGGGCCTATCATGTGCTTTTGAACGCGGAAACGATCAACGTCATGTTTGCGATGGGATTCATCATGTCTGTCAGTGCCGCTTTCATCCAATATGTCTCCGACAAACAGATGATGGCATTCCGCATGGACCATAAGCAAGACAAAAAGAGCATTGATGAAGGATTATGGCGTTATTCACGCCATCCCAATTATTTCGGTGAAGTCGTGATGTGGTGGGGAGTTTATCTCATGTATCTGGGTGTGGGGCACACGCTTAATTGGCAGATTGTTTCGCCACTTTTGATGACAGCGCTGTTTTTGTTCATTTCCATTCCGATGATGGAAGAGAAATTGAAGGAACGGCCCGGTTACACCGATTACCAGGAAGAAGTTTCCGTGCTGGTGCCTTTCCCCAGAAAATCACAGAAAGAAAACAAACCAAAAGCATGATTATTTTGAATGGACAAAAAGAATCTGTTGTGATATAATACTTTACCGTGAGCAATCACAAAAAAAATGACCTTGCTGCCTGTAAGGCAGCCATCAGACCAAAAGGAGGAAA
>JAGYMP010000034.1 GCA_018400565.1 Bacilli bacterium
GTGTGATGCCGATATCATTGTTTACGTCGGTTGCGGTGAACGCGGCAACGAAATGACGCAGGCACTCGATGAGTTCACCGAACTCACCGATCCGAAAACGGGGAAATCACTCATGAACCGCACGGTTTTGATCGCGAACACATCGAACATGCCGGTTGCGGCTCGCGAAGCGAGCATTTACACCGGTGTGACGATCGCGGAATATTACCGCGACATGGGTTATCATGTCGCCTTGATGGCTGATTCGACTTCGCGGTGGGCAGAAGCACTCCGTGAAATCAGCGGACGTTTGGAAGAAATGCCCGCGGAAGAAGGGTTTCCGGCTTATCTGCCGAGTCGTCTTTCGCAGTTTTATGAACGTGCGGGTTATGTCAATGCCTTATCAGGGCGTGAGGGATCGATTACGATCATCGGTGCCGTTTCACCCCAGGGAGCGGATTTTTCCGAACCGGTCACACAGAACACAAAACGCTTCATCCGCTGTTTTTGTGCGTTAAGCAAGGACTTGGCCTATTCAAGACACTATCCGGCCGTTGATTGGAATGAGAGTTATTCCGAATATGTGAGCGATCTGCGTTCATGGTACGTCGAGCATGTCGGCATGGATTTCATGGAAGACAGACAACGCATCAAAACGCTTTTGGCCGAAGAAAACAAACTGATGGAAATCGTGAAACTGATCGGCAGCGATGTGTTGCCGGCCGATCAAAAACTTGTCATCCAAACGGCGAAATTGATCCGTGTCGGTTATCTCCAACAAAACGCGTTCCATCCCGATGACACTTATGTGACACTGAAAAAACAAAAAAAGATGATGGAAATCATCCTGTATCTGCATGACGAGGCAAAAAAACTCGTCGAAGAGGGCTATGCCTTCAGTTTGATCAAAAAAACCGGGCTTTTCGATCGGCTCACCAAGATGAAATACGAAGTGTCAAACGACGAATTGGACAAATTCGATGATTATTATGATACCATCGACGACGCTTTGAAAGAGATTGAGTGAGGAGGCAAACCATGAATCTTCAATACATCGGCTCAAATGAGGTCAAGGGGCCTCTCATGTTCATCGAGAATGTCAAAGACATCGGTTTTGAGGAGATTGTCGATATCCGGATGGACAACGGCGAGAGACGCAAAGGACGTGTCGTTGAGATTTACGGCGACAAAGTCGCCGTGCAGGTTTTTGAAGGAACGGAAGGGATCTCCCTTTCCAACACGAAAACCACTTTTTTGGGCCATCCGATGGAAATCGGGCTCTCAAAAGAGGTTTTGGGTCGTACCTTCGACGGCGTCGGAAAACCGATTGACGGTCTCGGACCCGTGTTTGTCGATGAAAAACGCGACATCAACGGATTGCCCCTCAATCCGGTGTCCCGTTTATATCCCAAAAACTACATCCACACCGGCATCAGTGCGATCGACGGACTCACGACGTTGATCCGCGGTCAGAAACTGCCGATTTTCTCCGGCTCCGGGATGCCGCACAACGAACTCGCGGTACAAATCGTCCGTCAGGCGAAAATTGCTGAGGGCGATGACAATTTCTGTGTTGTTTTCGCTGCGATGGGGGCCAAAAATGATGTGGCCGATTATTTTCGCCGTTCCTTTGAGGAATCGGGTGTCGTCGATAAGGTCGTGATGTATCTG
>JAGYMP010000035.1 GCA_018400565.1 Bacilli bacterium
TCGTGTATGGAAAAAAGATGAACTAAAAAAAATGATCGATTTAGCGAAAAAATATAACGTGTGGGTTCTTTCTGATGAAATCCATGCGGATATCATTATGCCAAAGAACCGTTTCTTATCAGCGGGTATATTTTTCTGCCACCATGAAAAAATCATTGTGATCACCGCTCCGAGCAAAACATTTAACATCGCCGGTTTGCAAATTGCCAATATGATCACACCCGAAGCGGACACCAGAGAAAAAATCATCGCAAAACAAAAGGCACTGCATCTAACAAGCCCGAATCTCATGGCCGTCACGGCGTTAAAAGCCGCTTACCAAAAGGGGCTTCCGTGGTTAAAAGCACAAAACGAACATATTAAAAGGAATTACGATATTCTCAAATCATTCATCGATGGATTATCGAAAAATGTGTGGCTGGCCCCTTTGGAAGGGACCTATCTCGCCTGGTTGGACGTATCAGCATATGAGATGGATTCGGTAATCTTCACAAAGCGGCTCGCAAGCGAAGAAGAAGTCATATTTGCTGACGGAAAGAAATATGGAGATAATCGTTTCATCCGCATCAATCTTGCTTGCAGCAACGAGCAGTTGTCCGAAGGTTTAAAGCGGTTGAACCGTTTTCTTAAGAAAAACCGGGATAAAAGTTGATTGACCCGCCGTTCTTTTTATCACAGTGTTCTTTAGAATGTCGAACTAGTTTAATAGAAAACAAATGCGACCGATTGATTGGGTCGCATTTTGCTTGAGCATTCATTTAGAAGACCGGTAGGACACTGGTATCGTAATTCTCTTCGATGAAGGCGCTGACAGCCTGGGATTGCAAAATCTCTTTAAGAGTTTGGATGGCGGGGTGGGTTTCATTCCCTGCCTTCACGGCGATTACGTTCCCGTATGTTTTTGCGGCTGCTGAATCAGGATCCTCACTCACAATCAGTAAATCCAGAATATTTGCGTTCAAAGCATAATTCCCATTGATGATGGCATAATCAACATCATCGATGCGAGAGGGAATCGAAGCGGCCTCAACCTCTGTAAATGAGAGGTCATATGGGTTATCATCGATATCTAGCAATGAGTAGAGATTCTTATCCTCCGATTTCAAAGTGATGATTCCTTCATCTTGCAGGAGTAAGAGTGCCCGGGAAAGATTCGATGCATCATTGGGTAAAGCAACCGAAGCATCTGTGTCGATCTCCATCAAATCATCCCTGGACGAGGAATAGATGCCTAGAGGTTCGAAATGGACGCCGAAAGCCGCGCTGAGTGATGTGTCATTGGCTTCATTGAACGATTCAAGGTAAGGTGTGTGTTGAAAAAAGTTGGCATCGAGTTCTTCGTTCGCCAGGGCTTCGTTCGGAAGAACATAATCCGTGAATTCGATGATTTCAAGGGTATAGCCTTGTTCTTCGAGCTGCGGTCGGATGAATTCGAGGATCTCACTGTGTGGGACGGGGGTTGCGCCGATCACAAGTGTGTCATTGTCGATTGATTCGGTCTGTGAACATGCATGGGCGGTCAGTGTGATAAATAACAGGAACAAAATGGCAAAACTTTTTTTCATGGTTTGACACTCCTTTTCTTTTTGTCGATGGCATCGCCCAGCCAATGCAAACCATGCTGGAACGACTCTACGATGATGATCAGTATGACGAGGGTCATCAACATGACCTCCGTATTGTAATTATAATAGCCATAGCGAATCGCGATGTCTCCGAGTCCGCCTCCGCCCGTTGCGCCGGCCATGGCTGAATAACCGACGAGAGCGATGGCGACGATCGGCATCCCTCTTAACAGTGAGGGTAAAGCCTCCGACATATAACCGTGTTTGATTGTCTGAAGCGGGGTGGCCCCCATGGCATGAATCGAACGAATCGTCGGTTGATCGACATCTTCCAATGTGTTTTCGACGATTCTGGCGATGAAGGGAATTGCGCTGATGGACAAGGGTACGATAGAACCGGATGTTCCGATCGATGTTCCGACGAGTGCTCGGGTGAAGGGAATCAACAGCATCATCAAAATGATAAACGGGATGCTGCGGCCGATGTTGACGATCCAACCCAATGTTTTGTTTAAGACGGGTTTTTCAATAAGGCCGCCGGGCTTGGAGATCTCAAGGAAAATTCCGAGTGGAAGCCCAATGAAGTAACCGATGGACAATGAGGCAACGACCATGACAATGGTTTCTGTTGTTCCTTTT
>JAGYMP010000036.1 GCA_018400565.1 Bacilli bacterium
CATGGCTCGCCCTTTGAGAATAATGTACCCTGGTGCCTTTTATCATGTAACTTCGCGCGGAAATGAGCGAAAAGCTGTATTCAAAAGCAAACGAGACCGGGAGAAATTCCTTGAATATCTCGAGTCCGCAACGCAGCGATATGATGCTCGCATTCACACATACTGTCTCATGGATACTCGGAAAAAGTGGTGTGAACATCGGCATTTTCGATCCGCAGACCATCTCGGTCATCAACAGCAATCTCAATTTCCGGAATCACCGAAAAGCGATTGTGATCGACGGATGGATTGGATTCATCGGTGGAATCAATTTGGGTGATGAATACAACCACGATTGCGAAAAATTCGGTTTTTGGCGGGATACCCATCTTTTGGTGCGCGGGAACGGCGTGACCGGCATCCAAAACATATTTGTCAAAGATTGGTATTACATCCACGGTGAAGTATTGGATGTGCCTTTGGATAAAAGCTGCGAAGATCAACCCGGATTGTTCACGGTCATAGAATCGGGGCCTGATTTTGAGGATAGTCTGATTCGTGATGTTTATCTAAAGATGATATATTCCGCCAATCGCTCGATAAAAATCGTCACACCCTATCTTATCATTGAACCGGAGTTGATGGTTGCCATCAAATTAGCCGTCAAAAGCGGTGTGGAGGTTACATTGATTTTGCCCGGGAAAAGTGATTATGTGACGGTTGGGTTTGCCACCCGGAGTTATTATGAGCGTTTATTGGAACTAGGTGTCAACATCTATGAATATGATGACACGTTCGTGCATGCGAAAATCCTTATCGTTGATGACCAAATAGCTTCGGTCGGTTCCGTCAACTTCGATCCCCGAAGTTTTCATCTCAATTTTGAGGCAACTGCGATTTTTGAGAATGAGGCGGTAAAAACGTTGGTCGAAACATATGATGATGATGTGAAGAAGTCGAATAAAATCGATGCAGATGCTTGGAAAGAACGGGGTATTTTCATAAAACTCCTCCAGGGGATCTTCAACTTGTTCAGCCCGATTTTTTGATCGATGAAGGGGTTATTACATGACGTTGACTGAAACACTTGTATTGATTACGATGATTGTGACCGTTTTGATGGCTACAGGCGTGTTGTATCTTGTCTTCAGACGCAATGATGATGTGGTTGTGAGTGAATTGGAGAAGATGCGGGAGTCGCTCGGCCAACGGATGGATGCCGTCAACAAGGAACTCACCAAACAAATGTATGAGTCGATTGCCGACTTCAATGAAAAAGTTAATGTTAAATTGGGCGAAAACGCAGAAAAATCAGGGAAGACGATCGCTGATTTCCGCATTAACGTCAATGAACAGTTGAGTCAATTCCAAAACAAAATGAATGAGGCCATGGAAAAAGATTTTAAGGCGCTGACAGCGTCAATCGACACCAAGATGGCCGCCATTAACGAAAAAGTGGAGAACCGTCTCACAAAAGGATTTCAGGATACCAACGAAACGTTTGTCAAGATTGCCGAACGGGTGAAAGTCATCGATTCGGCGCAGAAGAAAATCGAGGAACTCTCGACGGAAATGATTGGCTTGCAAAACATTCTCTCAAGCAATCAGGAACGCGGTGCTTTCGGTGAATTCCAACTCAATCAACTTCTGTTCAGTGTGTTTGGGGAAAACAAAAAGCTTTATGATATCCAACACACCATCAAAAAAACAAACGGCAAACAGGATTATGTCCGCGCGGACGCCGTGGTGTTCATGCCCGAACCCCATCATATGATTGCCATCGATTCGAAATTCCCCTTTTCCTCGTATGCCAAACTGTTTGAAAGCAACGATTTGGATCAAGACGATAAAAAAAGTCTCATCAGTCAATTCGGAAGAGAAGTCAAAAAACACATCACGGCCATAGCCGACAAATACATCATCACCGGTCTCACGGCCGAATATGCATTGATGTTTGTGCCGAGTGACGGAATCTTGTCCTTCCTGCACACACACTTGGACAATGTGATCACATACGCACGGGAGAAATATGTCACGATTGTGTCACCGACGACCCTGATTCCGCTCATGTCCTCGCTTCACACCGTGATGCTTGATTATGAGCGCAGCGCACACATGGATGATATC
>JAGYMP010000037.1 GCA_018400565.1 Bacilli bacterium
TTAAGGAAACGGAGAGATAACATGAAACGAAAAATCATTGCACTGATCATCTTAATATTTTCCCTGTTTGCTTTCGTTGCCTGCGACGGAAGCGAGGCGACAACGACCGAACAATCCATCGAGGATGTCATCGCCGGGCTTGACAACCCCTATAACATCGGTCTTTTCATCACGAAAGAACCGGAAACATCCATGGGCATCAATTTCGAAATGCCAGAAGAGACGACTGCTTACGTCGTTTACAAAGCCGTGAGGGATGAATCATATACCTCCATCAGGGCAACGGACAAAACCCGTTTGATTGATGATAAGACCCACTATCTTTTTGAGGCTGATTTGACCGGCTTGGAACCGGGTGTGACCTATGAGTATTATGTTCGTGACGAAGCAAAAGAGCACGTGGGCGACACCCATCGGTTCACGATGCCTTCTGATCCCGGTGAATCGTTCACGTTCATGTATCTCGCCGATCCGCAGGAAACATCCGAGATCGGATACATGGCATACGGATACCATATCTTGTATGCGACAGAGGAAGCCGACATGGATTATGATTTCGTGATGTTTCCCGGTGATGTCATCAATGAAGCGCATATCGCCACACAATGGGAGCTTTTCTATAAATATTCGTCGGTTTTTTCTTACAATACCCCATTGGTCGCCACAACGGGCAACCATGACGGCAACGGGTTTGATGAAGAGAGAATCAACAGACTTGAATTTGACGGTTATATGAACTTACCCGGCAACGGACCCACCTATGAGTCTTTCGATGAACTCGAAGGCGATTTGAGACAATCTGATTTCTCAGACGGTAAGACGTTCAGTTTCGATTACGGCAATGCCCATTTCACAGTGGTCAATTCTGAGATGTATTGTGACGGGACCACCGCATGTGACGGTTACGATGAAACAAACGCGGCCATTCTCAATGCATGGATTGAACAGGATTTGGCGAGTCATGACAAACCTTGGCAGATCGTGCTTTTGCACAGAGGACCGTACACGCTGTCTTATAACAATCGAACCGTCCGTGACAACCTGGTTCCGATTTTGGATGAATACGGCGTCGACCTTTTGATCAACGGACACGATCACCATTATTCCCGCGCGATTTATCTGGGAGGAGAAATGATTGGTTTCTCCCGCAGTGACGATTATTTACGCGGCGATCTTTCGTTGATTGAAGAAGGCGAACTTCATTTCAACCATTACAGCGAAGACGTCGGTGTGACGTACCTCACCGGCAATACATCCGGGACCAAGTATTACGCAGGCACGAGATCGTCCGGGATTGAAGTGAACTATAATTATCCCGGTGAAAATCCGGTGATACCGTTTATCACCGTGACGGAAGATTCCATCTCTGTTGTGTCCTATGTCGTTCTTAAAGAATCCAAATTCGCTATTCAGGCAGAAAGCGTTGAAATACTGGAGACATTTGAAATCACGAAAGAATAACTAACCGAACCAAAAAAAATCCCGCCCGGACACATTGTGAACTAGTCCCTGTCAAGCGGACACTA
>JAGYMP010000038.1 GCA_018400565.1 Bacilli bacterium
TTAAGGAAACGGAGAGATAACATGAAACGAAAAATCATTGCACTGATCATCCTGATATTTTCTTTGGGTGTTTTCGTCGCCTGCGACGGAAGCGAGGCGACGACGACCGAACAATCCATCGAGGACATCGTTGCCGGTCTTAATAATCCATACAACATCGGACTTTTCATCACGGAAGAACCCGAAACATCCATGGGCATCAACTTCGAAATGCCGGAAGAGACGACTGCTTACGTCGTTTACAAGGCCGTGAGCGATGAGTCATACAAGTCCGTCCGGGCCACGGACAAAACCCGTTTGATCGATGATAGGACCCATTATCTATTTGAGGCTGACATGACCGGTTTGGAACCGGGATTGACTTATGAATATTATGTCCGTGACGAAGCAAAAGAGCATGTGGGGGACAAGCATCGGTTCACGATGCCGTCCGATCCCGGTGAGTCGTTCACATTCATGTATCTCGCCGATCCGCAGGAGACATCCGAGATCGGTTATATGGCATACGGATATCATATCATGTATGCGACGGAGGAAGCCGACACGGATTATGATTTCGTGATGTTCCCCGGGGATATCATCAATGAAGCGCACATCGCCACACAGTGGAACCTTTTTTACAAATATTCGTCGGTGTTTTCCTACAACACACCGTTGGTCGCCACGACGGGTAACCACGACGGCAACGGATTTGATGAGGAAAGGATCAACAGCCTTGAATTTGACGGCTATATGAACTTGCCAAGCAACGGCCCTGCATATGAGTCTTTCGATGAACTCGATGGCGATTTGAGACAGCCTGATTTTTCGGACGGCAAAACCTTCAGTTTCGATTATGGCAATGCCCACTTCACGGTTGTCAATTCGGAGATGTATTGTGACGGCACCACCGCATGCGCCGGTTACGATGAAACAAACGCGGACATTCTCAACGACTGGATCGAACAGGATCTGTCAAACCATGACAAACCCTGGCAGATCGTGCTTCTGCACAGAGGTCCGTACACGCTGTCTTACAACAACCGGACCGTCCGTGACAACCTGGTTCCGATTTTGGATGAATACGGGGTCGACCTTTTGATCAACGGACACGATCACCATTATTCGCGCGCCGTTTATCTGGCCGGAGAAATGATTGATTTCTCCCGCAGTGACAACTATTTACGCGGTGATCTCTCGTTGATTGAAGAAGGCGAACTCCATTTCAATGATTACAGCGAAGATGTCGGTGTGACGTACCTCACCGGCAATACATCCGGAACCAAGTACTACGCTGGTTCGAAATCTTCCGGGATTGAAGTGAACTACAGTTATCCCGGTGAAAATCCGGTGATACCGTTTATCACCGTGACGGATGATTCCATCTCGGTTGTGTCCTATGTCGTTCTCAAAGAATCCAGATTCGCCATTCAGGCCGAAAGCGTTGAAATACTTGAGACATTCGAAATCACGAAAGAATGAATGAACGAACAAAAAAATCCCGCCCGGACTGATATGATACCTTTAAAGCAGACACTATAAAAAAAGAAAGTAATCTTA
>JAGYMP010000039.1 GCA_018400565.1 Bacilli bacterium
AAAATCACATATGCCCGGTCATGGCGAAAATCGAAAGTCACAGGCAAAGGAGACACCTTCTCCTTAATCAAAGACTCAATTTGCCTCACAAAAAATTTATGGTTTTTTCCTTTAAGATTTAAATCCCCGTAGCGGATAAGGATTCGGTCGATCATGTCAATCACCTTTTCATCAAATTTATTGTATCATACATCTTGAGAAAACCGCCAGAATAATTTATAATTGGAATGGTGATTATACAATGTTTGACTACGACAAAGACAGCATCACGAAAGATGAAAAGAACACGCTTTTTTTGGAAACACTCCGCGGCTATTTTGACAACGGGTTGCCGGTGGTCACGAATCTTGCGAACATGGCCGCAATCGTTTATGAGTTTTTCGATGGCATCAACTGGGCGGGCTTCTACCTTTATCAAGACAGCAAGCTTATTTTGGGGCCGTTTCAGGGTAAGCCGGCATGTACGGAAATCGAGATCGGAAAAGGCGTCTGCGGTGTTGCCGCAGAAACCATGCAAAGCATCATCGTTCCCGACACCGACCGGTTCGAAGGACATATCGTGTGCGATTCCGCCTCAAAAGCAGAAATCGTCATCCCGATCGCCAAGGACGGCGGGCTTTTCGGGGTGCTTGACATCGACAGTCCCAATATGAATCGTTTTACCGAGGAAGACCGGCTGATTTTACAGGAATCCGTTCGTCTTTTGATTGACATTCTTCCCTGAATTTAGTATAATATGGTTTGCGCATGTAATAAAAAGCAGTTGTTCTTGTGACACTTTGCCGTGCGATTGTTCCGTTTTGGTTTGTCAGTAGCGTCAACTGCTTGACGCGAACCCCTCAAAACAATCCACGCATTTGTCAAAGGAATGCCTTCTTGTTACACCGTAATTTTTGAAAAAGGAGGACTATATATGTCGAGGTATCGTGGTTCCACTTGGAAGAAATCCAGACGCCTGGGACACTCCATCTCGGAGACCGGCAAGGAATTGAACCGCCGTCCCTACGCACCCGGACAACACGGACAAAGACGCCGTAAGTTGTCTGAATACGGACTTCAGCTCCAAGAGAAACAACGCGTACGTTACACGTACGGAATGAATGAGAAACAATTCCGTAAAACGTTTAACGAAGCCAAAAAGATGGAAGGCAAACAGGGTGCGAATTTCCTGTTCCTGCTTGAGTCCCGTCTTGATAATTTGGTGTATCGCGCCGGATTCGCGCGCACCCGCCAGCAAGGAAGACAGTTCGTCAATCACGGACACATTTTGCTTAACGGCCGAAAAGCGAGCATTCCGTCGATTCGCGTGAAACCGGGCCAGGTCATTTCCCTGAAAGAACGTTCAAAAGATATGGCGTTCATCAAAGAAAACCTGGAAAATGTCGCAAGTCGCCCTGACTTCATCGCATTTGATGAAGATAAGAACGAAGCGACTTACGGAAGACTTCCCGAACGTGACGAGATTTTGCCCGAGATCAAAGAAAATCTGATCGTCGAGCTTTACAACAAGTAATCATAATAAGAAAAG
>JAGYMP010000040.1 GCA_018400565.1 Bacilli bacterium
GATATATGCCATGCCGGTGTAAAAAGCGGATTTGAAAGGATGTTCCTCATTGTCTGTTTTGGCGCTCAGGTATTCGCTGGCTGCCATCGAGAGGCTTGCGGCGATTCCGGTGATTAAACCTGAAAGACTGATAAGTTTCGGATCGCCGAGAGCGAAGGTCAGACCGGCAAGGGTTCCCGAAATTTCGACCAGAGCATCATTGAGGCCAAGCACCATCGATCCCACATACCTAAGACGTTCCTCATCAAGCATGTTGAGGAGTTCGTCCTCATGTTCGTCTTCTTCGCGTCGGATGGTGTTGGCATCATCGACATATTGGCCGACCTCATCATAGATTGCCTGGGCATCTTCCTCGCCTCGTTCCATGATTTTGAGTGTGAACGTGTAACCAAAGAAGAAAACGAGGATTTTATAAAAGAATACTTTGAGACGATTCGGTTTGCAGCCTTCGCCGAGAAAATCGGTCCATATGTCATAATGGGATTTTTCGTCATCCGCGATGTCATTCAGGATTTTTTTGTTATTTTCGTCTTTGACTTTCTTTGCGATGTGTTGGTAAAGATGGTATTCGGTGATTTCATTCTTCTGCATCGTTTTGATTTCGTTCAAGGTTGATTTCGGTATGTTTTTTTGCATGTGCATGCCTCCTGGTAAGATGATTTATCAACATCATTATATCATAAGTTGGAATCGTTCCAAAAGAAATGAACGGATGAATGGGAGCGAGGGTTTGCTGTTTGGCATAATTGGGGATTGTTTATCATTTTTTTTCGTTTGTTGTCGTTTTATTGTGTTATAATCAAAAAAGAAACGGAATTTTTTAATGGGTTTTCAAAGGGGGAAAACACATGGAGAAATGGCAGATAATGATTTATTTTCTCTTTATCGGCATATTGCTTTTTATCGGGAAAATTCTCAAGACGAAAGTGCCCATCTTAAATCGGATCGTTTTACCGACAGCTTTGTTGGGCGGTGTGGTTGGTCTTTTGTTCTCGGATGTTGTGATTCCGGGCTCGTATTCGATTGACGTTGATACGATGGCCGCGATTGTTTACCATGCATTGGCGATCGGATTTATCGCTTTGACGCTGAGAAGCACGAAAAACGAAAGCAAACGAAAAGTTTGGTCGACGGGTATGGTCATCACGAGCACGTATGCGCTTCAGGGTTTTATCGGGATTTTACTCGTGCTCTTGTTTTTCAGCGATAAATTTGTCGGAGCCGGTTTGCTGTTGCCGCTTGGATTCGGTCAGGGACCCGGACTCGCGACATCGTTCGGTTCAATGTGGAATGATATGCTGGGCGGTCAGGGCATCGCACTCGGCGCGTCCTTCTCGTTTCTTGGTTTTTTGTTCGGGGGTACCGTGGGTGTCATCGCAATCAATATTCTTTCTAGAAGGAAAGGACTCAAGAAGCCCGAACAATATGATGATGCTCCGGTATTGAGAGAAACCATTGAAGTCGAAACCATCAAAGAAGTTAGTTTTCTGGACGGACTCACCGTGCAGATTGTTGTGATTTCAATCATTTACGGACTTGTGTATCTGACGCTTTATCTCTTTGATTTGCTCCTGGCGGGCAGCGGATCGATCGGTGGTACGATTTTCGGTTTATTGCAGGGATTTAATTTTATCATCGGTATCGCATATGCCTTGATTTACAAATGGGTTTTGCGTAAATTGAAACAGCGCGGCCGGAATGTGAATTTCATGATCAATGATTACATGATCGCAAACATCTCATCGCTCGCATTCAATTTCATGATCACCGGTGCGATATTGACGATCACGATTGATTTCCTGAAAGATTACGGCGTCTTGTTGTTTGCGACATCATTGATCGGCGGTGTGGCGACGTTGTTTTATGTGCGTTTCATTACCAAAATGGTATATGAGAATCATAAAGACGAATATTTTGTCGGTCTTTTCGGAATGCTTGCCGGCGTGGCTTCAACAGGCATCGCATTGTTGAAAGGTCTTGACAGGAATTTGGAGACACCCGTCGCCGAAGAGATGGTGCTCGGTTCGGGCACGGCCATTACGATGGCTTTGCCGCTGTTTGGTTTCTTGATGTTGCCGTCTCTTGGCTACCAGCAATCGTATGAATCACTCTTTGAATGGATTTCCATGCTGGGTTGTTTGGGGTATGTCATCGTCATGATGACGATCCTGACGATTCGGGCGAAACGCAAAAAAACATAAAGGCCAATTTTTGGCCTTTTTTTCTTGCACACATGCGACAACGGTGTGAATTGTGATATAATATGAATTACATAAGGTCTATTATGGTTTATTGGATCAGATTGCCCTCGGATGGGCAAAAGAGCATGTATACCTTATTTTAATGTCTGGGGGATTGGGATGGAGCACAAAGTAACTGAAAAGAAGCCTCTTTTGGATGAAAGGGGACATTTGACCGATCCGGGTTATGCAACATCGGAAGTGTTTGACTATGAGCGTTCGATGATCGCGGCATCAAAATGGCGGATCAAAGAATGGGATTATTATTGCTGCTTGACGGAATCATTCGCGTTTACGTTCACAATCGCCGATCTCGGTTATCTCGGCCTTGTGACCGTCGATTATCTCGATTTCAGGACAAAGAAGGAAATCAAAAAAACGAAGATGCCGCTTTTTCCGTTCGGTAAACTCGGATTGCCGCACAGTGCCGATGAAGGCGAAGTCACTTATGAGGCCAACGGCTTCTTCATGCGTTTCACAAGTGAAGAGGATTTTCGGAGGATCGAAGTCAAAATTGAGGATTTCAGCCAGGGCAATCCGTTGGAGGTCAATCTTAAGCTTCATAAAAAGGATGACGACCGCATGGTGATTGCGACGCCGTGGAAAAAGAAACATAAGGCGTTTTATTATAACCAAAAGATCAATTGCCAACCCATTGAAGGGATTGTCAGCATCGGAAAAGCACAATTTCATTACAATCCGATAAAACATTTCGCTGTGCTTGATTGGGGCCGGGGCGTGTGGACATATAAAAACACATGGTATTGGGGGTCGCTTTCGGGTTTGATTGACGGGAAACGGTTCGGGTTCAATATCGGCTATGGTTTCGGTGACACATCAGAAGCGTCTGAAAACATGGTGTTTTATGATGGCAAAGCACATAAACTGGGTCATATTGAATTTGAGATCGATGACGACGATTATATGAAACCATGGCGCTTCACTTCCGATGATAACAGGTTTGAATGTGTCATGACACCCGTGTTCGACAGAAAAGATGATTTGAACCTCTGGGTGATCAAGAACATCGGTCATCAGGTTTTCGGTTATTTCAACGGAAGAGTCAAACTGGATTCGGGGAAGGTGCTGGAGATACCCGGACTTCTGGGTTTTGCGGAGAAAATCACCAATCACTATTAAAGGGGGCTTTATATGAACGACAAAGAGATTTATGAGAAACTTCTTGTGAAAGGAGAGACAGACAACATTGTTCTGGAAGACGACAATGACGTGTTGTTTGAACTGCGTCAGGTCGGTCTTGTGCCGATGCGCGGTGTCCATTATGCGATCTGTGAAATCGTGAAGATGGACAACGAACCGTTTGAAGAAGAAGATGGGGGCATCGTGATGTTGGAATTGGATTATGATGATCAGGAAGATGAGTATTATGTCGTGGCTGTTGAAGATAATGATATCTTTGATGAAGTCATGGAAGCTTTCGAGGAGATCCCGGTTTCTTAATGAAACAAGAAACATAAAATAAGGAGGATTCATGATGAACATTTATTATTGTGAGATTTGTGACCGCATTTGTTACACGTATCCGGTGGACAGTGAATTGGTGTGCTGTAATCAACCGATGAATTTGCTGGAGGCCAAAACCGAGGATAAAGGCAATGAGAAGCATGTCCCGGTGGTAAAACGGCTCGGAAACGGCAAAATTGAGGTTAAAATCGGTGATGTGCCGCATCCCATGGAAGAAAAACAT
>JAGYMP010000041.1 GCA_018400565.1 Bacilli bacterium
CGAAAATGGTATCCGTGTGATCGCATTGGCGGACGGCGCCGGTTCGATGGCCGATGCCGAGTTGGGTGCGCTAGTGACCGTCAAAGCGATCACGGAGCACATCATTAACCGGTTTTTCGATTACATCGAACAATTGCGTGAGAAGGAAGACGCAAAGGTTCGCGATGCGATTGTCACGTTTTTGCATGAACGGCTGTATGAAGCGGCGGATGAGCATCATGCCCGCTTTCGTGAGATGGGCGCAACCCTTTTGTTTGCGGCGGTGTATGAAGACACGCTTTTTTACGGCCATATCGGTGATGGCATCATCGGCGCTTACACAAACGATGGTCACGTCAAGGTCCTTTCCGAACCCGAAAACGGGTTTTTACCCAACATCACGGTTTTTGTGACTGAACCGAAACCCAGAAAGCATTTGCGAATGAACGTAACCGAAATAAATCACATCAAAGGCATTGTGTTGATGTCTGATGGTCCGGGCGAGTATTTTTATGACAGACGGCAAGGATTCATCAAGGAGACCAAACAACTGTTCGACGCTTTTAATAACAAAACCAAAGCGGAATATCAACGGACTCTCCATGATTACATGAAGGATGATCTCTCTCTCCGGTCCGGTGATGATTTGTCGGTCAATATCTTGTACCAAGAATGACGGATTGTGATCTTGTACCAAGAATGACGGATTGTGAATGTTTTGAGACGAACCCGCGATGGCGGGTTCTTTTTTTATTCAGTGATACCCCTTGAATGGAATATCCATGGCATAAGTCGGTAAGTGGATGCATGGGATGGCTAAGGACACACAAAATAGCGCCATCTTTATGAAATCTTAACAGAAAAACGACGATTCACCATACGGTGTTAACATTCGGTTGTTTATAATGGGCCTACATTGAGAGATAGGAGGCATCATCATGGAAGAATTAATCGGAACGAAAGTCAAGATTGTGTTAAACAACCGAAGCGGAGTTGTAGCCATCACGGGAGAAGTCTTGAAGGTTGAAGATGAATTCATGCTCTTAGCGACGCCACAAAAGAACATCTATATCGCAATCAACAACATCAAGACCATCGAAAGAATCGACGGGTGAATGTCATGAAGAAAAACCGGGTTTTGATTATCGGGTTGGGCAGACTGGGTTCCAGTATCGCGACATTGTTGTCGGTTGAAGGCGAAGAAGTGCTTGTCATTGATAAGAGTGAGGACTCCTTCAGGAAATTGTCCGATCGTTTCAGCGGATATGAAATCACCGGGGACGTTGTGGATGCAGATGTGCTTGAAAACGCAGGCATCAAAAGCGCGAAAACAGTTGTTGCGACCACGAATGATGACAACATGAATATCTTTATCGCGCAGATTTGTTTTTATATCTATGATGTTCCGAACATTTATATCCGGTTGTCGGACAACAACAAGAAAAAATTAATCGAAAACACAAATGTGAAAGCCATATATCCGTTTGAACTATCAATGGACGAATTCAAACGACTAAGGGAAAAGGAGCGGATTTGATGAGGATTGTCATTGCAGGCGGCACAAATGAAGCTGATTTCTTAATCAAAATGTTTCAAAAAAAGAAACATCAACTGACCATCATCAACGCAGACGAACGTGTGTGTGAATGGTTAAGCCGGGAAAATCATGTGTCAGTGTATAATGGCGACCCCTCAAAAGAATACTCGCTTGCGGATGCGGATGTCAAAAACGCAGATATCCTGATTGCGTTGACGCCCCGTGATGCTGACAATTTAGTGATTTGCCAATTGGCTTTGGATGTGTTTAACATCAAGCGATGCGTATGTGTGGTTTCCAACCCAAAGAATGTGGAGATATTCAAAAAATTGGGTTTGAAATCGGTGATCAGTTCGACTTATCTGGTTGCCCAGACCATCGAACGCCATTCTATCGTCGATAATTTGATCCGCACATTGCCGATCGAAGAAGAGAAAATCGTTTTGACCGAATTGGAGATCGATCCTGATTACAGCATTGTCGGGAAACAGCTCAAAGACATTGATTTCCCCGAACAAACGGAAGTGAATATCAGTTGCATCTTTCGTGACCCCGACGTGATTATCCCCACAGGGAAAACAACGATCCGGGGCGGTGACCGACTGGTCGTCGTATCAACCCCCGAAAGCCAGGAAATGTTGATTGAATATGTCCAAAGATAATCAGTCTGTTGTGAACAATGCACAAAATCGGCAACAAGAACAACCTTTGTCGGGGTATATGCTGATATTTGGTTATATGGGGATATTTATCTTCTTTGCCGGATTGTTTATGTTGGTTCCCCTCCTTGTTTTGATTTTCTATCCGGATGAGATCACGTACGCACCGTATTTTGTGATTCCCGGTATGGTTTGTATTGTGGGAGGGTATGTGCTCAGAATCATAATCAAAGACAAAAAAATGGCAAGACTTGCCCACCATGAAGATACGGTGTTGGTTCTTTTGGTTTGGATTTTGACGATTGTGGTCGGATCGCTGCCGTTTTTGCTGACGGGTGATTATGATTTCACCAGAAGCATTTTTGAATCCACAAGCGGATACACAACAACCGGTCTGTCGATTGTCGACGTGACGAGCGCACCGAACATCTTTTTGTTTTATCGCAGTCTGATGCAATTTTTGGGCGGGGTGGGGATTGTTCTCGTGATGACTTCCGTGATTTCCGACCGATACGGGGTGCGTCTTTACCACGCCGAGGGACATAGTGATCGATTGATGCCCAATTTAGCGAAATCAGCTCGTTTGATTCTCGGGATCTATTTGCTTTATACCGTGTTGGGGATTCTCGCATATGTGATTTCAGGGATGCCCGTGTTCGATGCGATCAATCATTCACTTGCAGCTCTGTCGACCGGGGGTTTTTCCGTCAAGGCGACGAGTATAGCCGCTTATCAAAGTTTGTCGATTGAAGTTGTGACGATGGTTCTGATGATTTTAGGCGGCACGAATTTCGTTGTCCATGTTTTTTTGCTGAGAGGTAAATGGAAACGAGTGTGGCGACACGGAGAATTCAGATTGCTTGTTCTGTTGTTGTTTTTGTTTTTGCCCCTGATGATCATCTCCACGATGCGCACACTCGGTCACGGGTTTTGGCAGTCACTCCGTGAAGGATCGTTTCAGTTTTTGACCGCCGTCACAACGACCGGTTTTTCATCCATCGAATCATTTAAGGCCATGCCATTGATTTTTGTCTCATTTGTGATATTATTGATGTTAATCGGAGCGGGCTTCGGTTCGACAGGCGGAGCGATCAAGCAACACAGAGTGCTTTTGATGTTTAAGAGTATGTATTGGAATCTGCGTGATAAAATGATGCACAGCAAAACCATCCATACCAATACCGTCAACAAAGCCGGGGACAAAGTAATTGTTACCGACAAGGACATCCAAAACAACAATGTGTTCGTATTGACTTATCTGATGATTTTCTTTGCGGGTTCGCTTGTGTTTACTGTTGCGGGACATCCGATGGTTGATGCGATGTTTGAATTTGCTTCATCCCTGGGCACGGTTGGACTGTCCGTCGGTCTTACGAGCACCACAGCACCGAATTATGTGCTCTGGACCTCCTCGGCGGGTATGTTGCTCGGCAGACTTGAGCTTTATGTCGTCTTGATCGGTTTGGCGAAAATGATTGGGGATGCATCGCGAAGAAAGGCGTGATTCGCTTGAAAGAACACGTGAGATTAATCAGTGTCAGCGTTCTGATCATTTTGCTTGCCACCTTGCTGTCTTGGATGTTGAGTGAATTCGGACTGCGAAGCGAGAATGTTCTTTTGGTCTATGTGATTGCGGTTTTGATTGTGAACATGGAAACGAAGAGCCTTGCTTACGGCTTTGCTTCCGCCGTGATCTGTGTGTTGACCTTCAACTATTTTTTCACTGATCCCATGTATACGATGGTCATCAATGACGCCAATTATTATGTGTCAATCATCATTTTCGTGTTTGTGTCTGCCATTGCCAACATGTTGGTGAGCCGTTTGCAGAAGCAAATAAAGTCTTCGAGGGATAACGAAGAACAAATGCAACTGCTGTTTGAAATAAGCAAATCCTTTCTGAAAATCCATTCGGCCAGGGAAATCGTAGCATTTGAACAATCGAAGGTCGAGGACATCATCGGCCAACCCATTGTGATCAGTTTGAAAACAGAGCAGGGATGGTATTATCACGGGAAAGTCCACTGTGACGTTGATGAAAAAAAACTCACATGGACGGTATCCCATATGGTGATGACCGGATGGGGTAAGAAGATGTTCTCAGCGACACCCTGGAAAATGATTCCTTTTTCCGCCAATAAGAAAGCACTTGCTTCCGGGGTGATGCTGATTGATTGCAGAGAGAAGGAACCGGATAAAAAAGCCATGCGCTTCGTGGATACATCTCTCAATCTCATGACCCTCGTCTTGGAACATGAATTGTTGGCGGAGGAATCAAAACAGGCAAATGTGAGGATTGAAAAGGAAAAACTCCGAAGTTCTCTGCTGCTTGGCATCGCCCATGACATCCGGACACCGCTGACCGGCATCGCGGCCGGGTCGAGTCTTTTGCTTGAAAGTTTCGATGAAATCGATGAAGACGAGAAAACACGTTTGTTGAATGACATCAACAGTGAAACCAACTATCTTTCGCAATTTGTCAACAACCTTTTGAATGTCGCTAAAATCGAAGCCAACAGACTGACTGTTTCCAAAACCAAAGAGTTGGTCGATGATTTGATTTCGGTTGCGGTGGAACAGGTCGGCAAACAAAGCGACGAGCATACCATCAATGTCAATCAGAAGAATGAATTGATTTTTGTTTATTGTGAACCCAAACTCCTGGTGCAGGTCATCGTCAATCTTCTGAAAAACGCGTTTGAACACACACCACCCGGAACCACGGTTGAAATCACATACCATCAAAAGATGAACAATCTCATCATGGAAATTGCCGATGATGGTGGTGGTATCGCGAATGATAAACTCGATGCTATCTTTGAGGGGGTTTTTTCACGCGATAAGATGCAATCGAAAAAGTCCCGCGGGTTTGGCATCGGTCTGAATGTGTGCAAGGGCATCATCGAAGCGCACGGGGGGACCATCAGTGCCGTCAACAACAAACAAGGCGGCGCGACCTTCATCATCACGCTTCCGAATGAAAAGGGGAGATCGTGATGGACAAAACGATTTTGATCATCGAAGACGACAGGAT
The DNA here is from genome assembly GCA_018400565.1 of Bacilli bacterium. GTDB lineage: Bacteria > Bacillota_I > Bacilli_A > Izemoplasmatales > Hujiaoplasmataceae > M55B122. The sequence goes on from JAGYMP010000041.1 coordinate 5,210, forward strand.
GATCGTGCGGTTTTTGAAAATGGCTCTGGAAACGAAGGGTTATGAAGTGAAGGTCGCAAAAAACGGCGTCAACGGCATTGATGATTTTCTGAACATCAAGCCGGATATGATTTTGTTGGATCTCGGTTTACCTGACATCGACGGGTTGGATGTGATTGATACGATCCGGGAGAAATCCGACGTTCCGATCATCGTCGTCTCCGCCCGCGAAAAAAGCAAGGAGAAGGTATCCGCCCTCGATGCGGGAGCGGACGATTACCTGACCAAGCCGTTCAATATAGAAGAGTTGATGGCAAGGATCCGCGTGGCTTTCCGCAAAGAGAAAAATTCTGTGGCCGAAGGAGAAAAAATATTCACATACAAAGGAATCACAATTGATTATGCCAAACACACGGTTGCTTTGCATGGCGAGGAGATTCATTTCACGCCGATCGAATTTGATTTGTTGTCGCTACTGTCAAAGAATCAAGGAAAAGTATTGACCCATAGTTTCATTCAGGATAAGATTTGGGGATATCAATCCGAGGATGATTATCAATCACTGCGGGTTTTTATCGCATCGATTCGAAAAAAACTCACCAAAGATGAAAAGCAGCCTTTTATCAAAACCGAGATCGGTGTGGGGTATCGGTTCAATGAAGACTAAATCCACGTGCAAGTTCGTTTCATGATGAACGATCATACA
>JAGYMP010000042.1 GCA_018400565.1 Bacilli bacterium
AAGTTTATCATGAAGGGCCGTGAATTCGTCGGTGGCATAACCGAGATTAAAAGTTTTGATATCTTCCACCGAAAGCCCGCGCTTTTGTAAATACGCGAGTGCTTGTTTTCCCTTGTCCGAGTGCAGAAGATTCAGCGCGTAAACCGTCGCTGCTTTGTCATTGATTTGGTAATAGTTCTCATGATGGGCGGACTGCCCTTCTCCCTGTTCGATTGGAATATTGTATTTATCCGCGAGTAAGCGTATGGCGTCCGGGAAGGGTATGTTTTTGATCTTCTGAATAAATGTGATAACATTTCCCTGTTCTCCGCATCCGAAGCATTTGAAGGTCTGTCGTTCTTTTGACACGAAAAACGAAGGTGTTTTCTCTTGATGGAAAGGACAAAGCCCTTTATGGTTTTTGCCGGCAGGCTGTAACTTGACGAATTCCGAGACAACATCGATGATGTCAGCCGTTTCTTTGACCTCTCTGATGGTATCCTCGCTGAACATCGCCATACAAACGCCTCCCTCCGACGATTCTCAATCTTCTAATTTATCATGGAAATATGCGGTCAGTTCTTTGATCGGCACCCGGATTTGTTCCATGGTGTCACGGTCACGCACAGTGACCGTGTCATCTTCCATCGTATCCTGGTCAATCGTGACGCAATAAGGCGTGCCGATGGCATCCTGCCTCCGATATCTGCGACCGATGTTTCCGGTTTCGTCGTAAAACGCCTCGAAATCACCGATGAGTTCTTCAAAAACAGATTGAGCTTTCTCTCGGTGATACTTTTTGATTAGCGGTAACACGGCGATTTTGATGGGAGCCAGCGTTTTATCGATTTTCAAAAGGGTTCTCGTCTGGCCCGTCGATTCAACTTCCTCTTCTTGCAAAGCATCGATCAATACCGCCAGCAACAATCGTTCAACACCGAGGCTCGGCTCGATGGTATAGGGTAGATAGCGTTCGTTCGTTTGCCGGTCTTGATATCTCATGTCTTCGCCGGAATGCTCTTGATGATTTTTCAAATCATAATCGGTGCGTGATGCAATCCCCCAGAGTTCATCATATCCCCATGGATATTTATAGAGGATGTCGGTGGTCGCATTCGAATAAAATGATAGTTTCTCTTCCGGATGGTCATGGAGTTCAAGATTGCTTTCATCGATGCCGAGATCGAGGAGGAATTGTTTTGAGGTTTCCTTCCAATGCCCAAACCATTCCATCTCGGTGCCGGGCTTGCAGAAAAATTCCAATTCCATCTGTTCGAATTCACGTGTTCGGAAGACGAAGTTGCCTGGTGTGATCTCATTACGGAAGGACTTCCCGATTTGGCCGATGCCGAAAGGGATTTGCTTCCGTGAAGTCCTCAAGACATTTTTGAAATTGAGAAAAATCCCCTGTGCCGTTTCCGGGCGGAGATAAAGGTCGCTTTGTGAATCTTCAGTAACACCCTGTGCCGTCTTGAACATCAAATTGAACTCACGGATGTCCGTGTAATCAAAGTTGCCGCAGACAGGACAGTTGATGTGATGTTCATTGATGAAGTCCATCATCTTTGCGTGGCTCCAACCGTCTGCATCAATTTCTCCGTGTGTGGATTGTTTAATCAGTTCATCGGCCCGGAAGCGGGTTTTGCAGACTTTGCAGTCAAGCAACGGGTCTTGGAATCCTTTTAAATGCCCCGATGCCACCCAGGTCTCAGGATGAAGCAAAATCTGGGTGTCAACCCCGACGTTCAGCGGATTGTTGGCCACAAAGGTTTTCCACCATCTGTTCTTCAGATTGTTTTTGAGCGCAACACCCAAAGGACCATAATCCCATGTGTTCGCCAATCCGCCATATATTTCGGATCCTTGATAAATAAAGCCGTATCGTTTTGCGTAATTGGTCAGTTGTTCAAGGTTCATCTTCTACATCCTCTCAAATTTTCACATAATACTTCATTTTAATTATAAAGGCTGACATGGATTTGTCAAGCAACTAAGATGAATCCATAGAAAAACAGGGCCTTTTCAGTA
>JAGYMP010000043.1 GCA_018400565.1 Bacilli bacterium
AATGAAAACAAAAGAAGGTGACAACATGAACATCTTGATTGTCGAAGACCATGAAAAAATCAATGCTTTGTTGGCGCGGTTTGCGAGGCAGGATAACCACGACGTAAGCCAAACATATAGCGCCGAAGAAGCATTTAAAGTGATTCATGAAAAGACATATGACTTAATTATCACCGATTTGATGTTGCCTGACATGCAAGGGGAGACTTTGATTGAAAAAATCAGAGAAGTCAGTGATATATATATTATGGTTATTTCCGCGAAAAGGGAGGTCGATGATCGGATTGATGTTTTGTCACTTGGGGCGGATGATTATTTGACCAAACCCTTTTCGGTTGAGGAGGTCATGGCTAAACTGCGTAATCTGGCCAAACGGCTTAATCATGAAAAGCCGCTGTTTTATTCGTTTTATGATGGTGAGTTGGAAGTCCGTCCGCTTGAGAGAAAAGCGATTTTGAACAACAATGAAATCCGTATGACCGCAAATGAATATGATGTGTTTTTGTATTTGCTTAAACATCCGAACCGGGTGTTCAGCCGTGATGAAATCATCATTGGTTTGTTCGGGGACAGTGAAGCATTCGATCGGGTGGTCGATGTGTATATCAAGAACATCCGTAAGAAACTTAACGATGATTCCAAACATCCCAGGTACATCAAAACAATTTACGGACAGGGATATCAATTCGTTGGTGATCGGGATGATTAGTTTAAAGACGTTTTTTCGCCAAAAAATGGCGATTTTCTTCATGGTTCTTTTTGCCACAGTACTTTTGATTGCGAATCTTGCTGTGTTTGCGTTATCATCGGTCCAATACCAACGGCAGATCGATCGCGAACAAGAAGCATTTAAAACCATGATGGTGCATTTTCTCACGATGGAGGACACAGAAACGGCAATTACATACATTGAACATTATAACCATGTCAATGGAATCGATATCGCTTTTTATAACGATGAGGGGGCATTGTTATATACGACTGCAGACGGTGTTTCTGAAGACAATGTATTAATCCTTGAAGATGGAGATGGAACATTGCTTGGCACTGTGTTTTATGATGATCAACAATCCTATTTCGCTGGTGATCTCACATGGGGACTATTAATCATGAATGGATTTTCGATTATCATTTTTTTGGTGTTTCTCAAAATCCTTTATGGTTATCTTAATGGTTGGCATCGTTTCTTGCGTGAGGATTTTTCACGTTTAGGTAAAGACAGTGATGAATTTCATTTCACGGATCTCCGTGACACGAGCATCAGACTAAAAGAGAGCATCGAGAAGGAAAAACGTTTGCGCGAGTATCACAAAGAATATGTAAAGATGCTTGCTCATGATATTAAAACGCCTTTAACTGTCATAAAGGCAAACATTGAAGGCATTAAATTAAATCGAATTGAAGCTCATGATGACGTGTGGGATGAAATGCTAGAAGAAATCGATGCACTTGAAGCCATGGTGCCCAAGTTTATGACAAACAGCATTGAATCAACGCCCAAAAGGCAAAATATCTCCCCGATAATCAAATCGATTATCGCTCGGTTAAATGAGGTCTTTGAAACAAAACATATCACGGTAAAGACTGAGCTTGATGATTTTGAGATGAAGGTCTCATATATGGACATATCAAGGATTGTTGAACATGTGTTGATGAATGCATTTTACTACAACCATGATTATGGCAGCATTGAGGTAACACTTAATGCAAAAGAGAAAATATTATCGGTTCATGATACAGGGATTGGTATGGATCAAGATACGATAAAAAAAGTCAAAAAGAAATCCTATCGTTCGTCTGCAGCTAAAACAATGAATCAACAAGGTTCAGGTATGGGACTACAAATTGTGTTTGAAATTATTAAGCGATTAGGAATGACGATTGACTTTGATTCAAAACCAAAAAAAGGTACGACTGTGATGATTGATTTAGATGCTGATTATTGATAATGTATTCTAAACACATAACATTTAGATAAATATTTTTGTTTAGTCATTTTTTTAGTATGAGGAAACATATATGTGTAAAGGATAAAAAGAAAGTTTTTATCTATGATTACAGATGGACAAATCGATAAGTTGATGCATGTATTTAGGAGTATGGGATGTAAAAGGAAGAACAAGGCCACCAACAACCACGGGTCATGAGTGTTTCAATAATTAAGTCTTTAAAAGAAATAAACCACCTTTCACGTATTATTGTGTTGAGGTGGTTTTTTTAATGTCCGAGAAGCATCCGTTGGAAGACATCATGACCCGTTACATCGATGAGTTGGATGTCACGGTGAAGACGAAAAAGAAATACCGGCGTATCCTCCGCACATACATCCGTCATCTCAAGAAAAAATCCATCACATATGCCGAACCCGCCGATCTCATCCGCTACAAACGTGCTTTGATCGGAAGGGGTTTAAAAGGCAAGTCCGTCCAAAACGTCCTTGTGGTCATCCGGGATTTCTACCGGTGGATTCGCATCAACCGAAGAACGTATGGTTTTGATGAAACCTATGCTTATGATATCGCTGAAGCACTCAAACCGATGCGGACCACAAAGACCCATAAGACCGATCCGTTGTCACTTTCAGAAGTGAAAGGCTTGTTGGAAATTGCCCATAACGAGTGTGATACGCTTTATGGGCTCAGAAATTATTGCGTGTTGTTGTTGATGGTGACGACGGGTCTCAGGGTCGCCGAAATCCTCCGTGCTGAGAAGAAGGATTATAAGAAGATTTACGGACAGCACGTCCTTTTTGTGAGGGAAGATATGACAGAGAAGGGCGATGCCTTCATCAAATTGAGAAAGCCTGTCCGCTATGCGATCAATGAGTATT
>JAGYMP010000044.1 GCA_018400565.1 Bacilli bacterium
TTTCCCTGAAAAAGGTCTTGTTGAACTCACCGTGGATCAACTCGATTACCGTTCAGAACATGGATGGGCAAATTACGCAAAAGGAGTCATTAAGGAATTCATCAAACGAGGATTTTTGATTCAACAAGGTTTCGATCTGGCGATTTATGGTAATCTGCCCGAAGGCGCCGGCTTATCAAGCAGTGCATCCTTAGAAATCTTGGTTGCGACAATCCTCAATGATGTCTATTTTTTCGATGTGTCGAAAACAGACTTGGCGCTGTTGTGTCAAAAAGTCGAGAATGATTACATGCACGTCAATTGTGGCATTATGGACCAATATGTCATCGCCAATGCAAAAAGCAACCATGCTATGCTATTAAACACTGCAAAACTCAGTGCGACACAGGTTAACATTGATCTTCCCGATCATGAGATTGTCGTCATCAATTCAAAAATCAAACGCGGCCTTGTAAACAGTCAGTACAATGAGCGTCGTAAAGAGTGCGATAAAGCTCTAAAGATTTTTCAAAAGGTATTGTCCGTCAAGCATCTATGTGATTTGACATTGGACCAATTCACAAAAAATGCCCATTTAATTGAGGATGACAATGTGCTTAAACGTGCACGGCATGTCATCACTGAGCATTACCGGACCATTGACGCACATTATCAGCTCGTCAACGACAATCTCGAAGCATTTGCCCATTCAATCTCAATGAGCCATGATTCCCTCCGCGATGATTTTGAGGTTTCCTCCGAGGAACTCAATTTTCTTGTATCATCCGCCATGAAACACGGAAGTTTAGGATCAAGGATGACAGGTGCCGGGTTCGGTGGATCGACAGTTAACATCGTGCCTAAAGAAAAAATCGAAGTGTTCAAACAAAACGTCACCGACGACTATAAGAACAAAACCGGTATCATCCCCGATATTTTTGTGATTTTCCCCGAAGACGGCACACACGAAATCAAATGAACACAATCAGTCGGGGGACCATGAGCGATATACGATCGCTTTTACGTCTTCGTACACGTGTCATCAAAGACATGGAATATTGGGGCATAAAACAATGGACCAACAATTATCCCAACGAACAAGTCTTAGAAGATGATGTCAACCATCATGCGTTGTATGTTCTGAAACACGATCGTTCTTTGATTGCATCTGTGACAATCAAACCCGAAAATGACCCTGCTTATCAGGTTCTGTCTTGGGAGAGCAACCATGCCATGGTCATCCACCGGTTGATGATCGATCCAACACATATGCGTCAGGGTATTGGTAACAGATTGTTTGCGTTTGCCGAGAAATTGGCATACAACAGGGGATATGACAGCATAAAGGTTGATACCCACCCTGATAATTATCGTATGTTAGGTCTGATCCGGAAAAATGGTTATATAGAAGTCGGTTATATGGCATCTATCAACCGGATTGGTTTTGAAAAACAATTAAATCAACATTGAAAAGAGTCATCGCACTCTTTTTTTCTTTGCAACTCGACTGTGGTATAATAAAAGCAACGAAAGAAAGGAACATCGATTATGTTTATTGACGAAGCAACCATAAAAATAAAAGCAGGTAAAGGCGGTAACGGCATCATTGCATTCCGCCGCGAGAAACATGTCCCAAAAGGCGGTCCGGCCGGCGGTGACGGCGGCGATGGAGGTTCGGTCTTTTTTATTGCCGATGAAGGCATGACCACACTTCAGGATCTTAAATTCCAAAAACATGTCCGTGCTGAAAACGGTGAAGACGGCAAACCCAAGAACATGCACGGCAAAAACGGTGAAGATTCAATTCTGGCCGTGCCGATCGGCACAATCGTTTACGATCAAGAAACCAATGAAGTACTTGCCGATCTCACCGAACATGACCAAAAGGTCTTAATCGCCGAAGGCGGAAAAGGAGGTCGTGGCAACAAAGCATTTGCGACTTCCCGCAACAAAGCCCCCCGAATCCAAGAAAACGGTAAACCCGGCGAAACCTTGACGATTCGTGTTGAACTCAAACTATTAGCGGATGTCGGCATCATCGGATTTCCAAGTGTCGGAAAATCGACGTTCATCCGTACAGTTACCGATGCACGACCGAAGGTCGCTGATTATCATTTCACAACGCTTATTCCCAATCTCGGTGTCGTTAATATGCAAGGTGTCGAATCCTTTGTGTTAGCTGATATGCCGGGCTTGATTGAAGGCGCTTCAAAAGGGACGGGTTTAGGTATTCAGTTCCTCAAACATATCGAACGAACCCGTGTGCTTTTGCATATGCTCGATATGTCTGAAATGAATCCCCGCAATCCATATAAAGACTATGTTACCATCAACGACGAACTAAAAAGTTACCGTTATGACTTGCAAAAAAGACCCCAAATCGTGGTTGCCAACAAGATGGATGCACCAGGGGCACAGAAGCGCCTAGATGATTTCAAACAAAAAACCGGCACTGATGTCACCGTCATTCCCATCTCCACCATTACCAAGGACAATGTGACTTATCTCTTGCAGAAGACAAAAGAACTGCTGGATAAAACCGATCCGTTTCCTATCTACGATGCCATGGATGTTGGCGGACATATGCGTTATGTGCATGAAGAAGGCATGGATTTTATCATCAAAAAAGAAAAAGAAGGCATTTTCAGAGTGACGGGCAGCATGGTTGAGAACATGGCTTCTAAGCATAATCTTAATTCAGCGGAAGCCATGTCACGCTTCTTAAATGCTCTGAAAAACAAAGGACTCGATGATAAATTGCGCGACGCCGGTGCCCAAGACGGTGACACGATTATTCTGAATAATCAAGAATTTGAGTTTGTCGAGTAAGAATTTAAAAAAATAAAACGATGGTTTTGTGATGTTAATATAGATTAAGATGTTTTATATATGAATATAAGATATAATATAAATGTATTTCATATGGTTTTTATATGTTAAATTTTATTTGGAAAAACGAGGCGATTGCATGTATAGTTATATAAAAGGAACAATCACAGAAATAAAAGCGGCCAGTATCACAGTTGAAAATCACGGTATTGGCTATAAAATCATCACACCAAATCCGTTCAAATTCCAAAAAAACGAAGAAATGACCATCTATCTTTATCAACGAGTTATGGACGATAAGATTATCCTGTATGGTTTTAAAAGCAGACGTGAGAAAGATCTATTCATCAAACTTATTTCGGTGAGCGGGATCGGTCCAAAGAGTGCCAATGCCATTCTGGCGAGCGGAAGTGTTGATGCGATATCACGGGCGATTGAAAACGGCGAGCATAAATACTTGCAACAATTTCCCGGGATCGGTCCGAAAGCGAGCCAGCAGATCGTACTGGATCTCAAAGGTAAAATTGACATCGATTCGTCCAAGGAAACAAGCGATTCTTTGGCGGAGGTTGAAGAAGCTTTATCAGCTTTGGGCTACAATAAACGGGAAATCAGACGAGCAATGAAACACTTGGATTCTGAAGAAAAAACCGATGTTCTTGTGAAACAAGCATTGAAAAACATGTTGAAATGAACACATAAACACAAAAATGAAAGAGCAACGATTACGTTGCTCTTTTTATTTTTGCTATAAAAAAAGAACCTGATCATACAGGTTCTTGGATGTCGAACACTTGTTTAAGATAATCAAAATCATTTGAAATACTCAAAGCGATTATTAATAACATTCGTGCTTTTTGACCGTTTAGATAAGGTGCAAGGATACACCCGATTGATGTCAAGTTTTTACCCCCGCCTTCATAACCGTATGTATCCAACACACGACCGGAAGGACAGCGTGAACAAATAATCACGGGAATATTTTCTTCAAGAGCATGTTTGATGCCGGGTAACATAGTAGGCGGAAGATTCCCGCGTCCCATCGCTTCAATGACAATGCCGGAGGTATGAACGTGGTCGACAAGGTGATCGAGAAGTAAGGAGTCAGCTCCGGAAAATGCTTTTAATAAATGAACATTGTCAACAAGTTCAGATGTCGGAATCTTGATTCTGGAGTAATTCATGTGACGATAGAAGATAACCTGTCCATTATCAACGATACCGAGCGGACCATAATCCAGTGACTTAAAGGTATCCAAAGTGAGTGTGTTGGTTTTTTGAACCTCACATGCCGCATTGATTTGATCGTTCATTACAACAAGCACACCCTGATTGATTGCATTCTCAGAACGTGCGACCAGTATCGATGACACAAGATTATTCAATCCATCAAAACCGAGTTCGGAACTTGACTTCATGGAGCCAGTGACGACAATGGGTTTTTGTGTCTGACACACTATGTCAAGAAAGAATGCTGTCTCCTCCAATGTATCAGTACCGTGAACAACGACAATACCATCAACATCATCACGGTCAACCAAAGGTTGGATTGTATTTGCAATTTCCATCATCATCAAAGGCGTTAATGAAGGAGAAGGAACTTTGGAAAATTCAATTGTCTCAAGGTTGTCATAGATTGATGCAGCCAAAAGATTTTGCATGATCTCATCCGCAGATAATGCAGGAACAACAGAATGGTCTGTATCCCTAATTCGCATTGAGATGGTACCGCCTGTAAATATCATGTAAACCTTACCCATAAATAGCCTCCTTCATATAAGACAATTATAACACGCAAATGATACTGAGACGAAAACAAATTTACCCCACGTCCTACATATAATTCAAGGTTGTTTTATAACCGACAATATTTTTAGCGCCAAATTTACAAAAACTAGTAATCCTTATTTATACACTATCTCCACATTATAAGCCATGATCGCCAGATATAGATTGATTCATTAACTTAACATAATATATATTATAGGAAGTAAATCGAGATATTTTTAAACGGGGTATTTCTCCCCGATATATTATCTATGCGTATGAATGAAACGAAAACCATGGGTCTTAAGGCTGCTTCGCTTATGTTAAATATGCTCATTTAACACTAGTGAGCATATTGATTTCACTTCTTATGAGCTAGACGACTTTTACCGGATGGTGACCTACAAAACGGCTCTTAAAACAACTTTTCTATGCATACCTTACCTTATACCTTGGGTAATCGGTTTAAATTCAATCAGTTACATAAATAAAAAAGAGCAAACAATCATTTGCCCTTATAAATCAAGTTCTTCTTCTACTGCAATACCGAGTTCGTCTGCAAAAGCATATGCACGTTCAACGTCTTTGTCATATAGATGGTTTGGTTGATGTGCATCGGATGACACAATGACTTTTGCGTTCTTCTTTTTTACGCGTTGCCAAAATTCCTTCCGCGGATAACGATATCGTTTTTCGCCGTTTATTTCAATTGGTTTTTTTCTGATCCCATTTGTATTAATCTCAAGTGGAACATCATATCGAATTGAAGCTTCGATGATAAGATCGGAAATCTGTTCTATTTCCTTGGTGAACTCATGAACATTGATTAACATAACATCAGGATGACATAGAAATGCGAAGCATCCGGATTTCATTCCTTCAATGACGATGTCTGCATAAGATTCTAAATGCTTGATCGTCGACAAACGATACACACTGCGAAGATTATTTTGCGATGTTTCATCGATGATGTAATGTTGTCCGAGCGCAAGATAATCAAGATTTAATAATAAACGCTTGTAGTAGTCATCATGATTTGGGAGATATTCAATCTCAACTGCTCGTAATACATTGATTTTATCTTGGTACTCTTTTCTCGCTTTCTCACATTGTTTAAGATAAAGCGGATACTCTTTGGGAACCATGCGCAAACTGCGGTCGGTGAACTCGTCCATAGGTCCGTGATCGGATATTCCAATTGTATCAAAGCCGAGTTCAATTGCTTTTTTGACATAATCATCGACTGTACCGGTGGCATGATTGCAAAGATATGTATGCGTGTGGTAATTGTTTTTCATCAGTTGATTCTGAGATGACATCCGATGCTTTCCTTTCTGTTTAACGCTTGTTCATTAATTTTCATTGCTGTTGTCACCATGTTTAAGGTTTCGTAATAGGGTCGCGTTCTGTTTGGTTCTTTGATCAGGTTTTCTTTAATTTCGCTTAAAATTTTGTGAGTTGATTGCAGTCCTTTTGTGGTTCGGACAATGCCGACATGTTCGTCCATGAGATCGCCGATTTTTTTACGAATCGGTTTATAATTGAATTGATGCTCATTCATGTGATGTAATGTATCCTTGAATGTATACGTCTCTTTACACGTATCAGTTGCATTGATCTTTTTTGCAATTGCATCACCAAACACGATGCACTCCAACAACGAATTTGAAGCTAAACGGTTGGCGCCATGAACACCGGTGTATGCTGTTTCTCCCAGAGCAAACAGTCCGGTTAATCGTGTTTTACCTTGTAGGTCGGTTTCGATTCCACCGCATAAAAAATGTTCACAGGGCGATACGGGAATCAAATCTTTCCCCAACGTTATACCGTGTTTTCTCAAGTGCTTATCGATCCCCGGGAATCGTTTTTGTAGATCCGTTGTCTCAAGATGACGTGTGTCTAAATAAACATGGTCGGTCCATGTGTCATACATTTCCCGGAAGATTGATTGTGAAACGATATCACGAGGAGCGAGCTCCATATGTTTTGGATCGTATTTTTGCATAAAACGTTTATGGTCGATGTTGATCAAATGCGCTCCTTCACCACGGAGTGCTTCGGTGATCAGGAATTTTTTTCGGCTTTTGTTTGTTTCATCATGAAACGCCGTGGGATGAAATTGAATAAATTCCATGTCTCTCGTCGGTACACCGACACGATCAACCATGCCGATGCCATCGCCTGTGGCACTTAGATCATTGGTGGTGGATCCATAGACCGATCCGATGCCGCCGGTAGCCAATACGGTATGTGTTGCTGTGATGGCTTCATATTTGTTATCTGTGAGGATGGTGGCACCCATACATGTATTTTCATTTACAATCAAATTTAGAGCCATTGCACCGTCTATCAATGTGATGTTCGGTTGAGCCATGATTTTTTTCTGCAAAGCCCTTGTGACGAAAAAGCCGGACCGATCACCGCCAATATGCAATATGCGATGCCGTGTGTGTCCGCCTTCCTTTGTGAATAAAAAACCATCCGTATCGTCCATGTCAAATGAAACTCCGAAATCAATGAGTTTGTTGATGACGTTCCGGGCATTCTCTACCAAAAAACGGACAGCTTCTATTTGGTTATGGTAGGATCCGGCTTCCATGGTGTCTTTGACATGGCTTTCAAGGTTAACCGGCGTGTCATCCATCTCGGCTGCGATACCACCCTGTGCAAGCATGGAACTTGAATGGTCGATTTTTTCTTTGGCCAGGAGAATAACTTCTTTGTCTGGGTTTATGTTCAGCGCAACGAATAATCCGGCCAATCCGGAACCAATGACTAACACATCCGTATGTTTTGCCATGTCAACTCAACTCAATCATTTTGTCAAGAGCTGTTTTAGCTTCAGACGCAATGGATGGATCAACAGTGATTTCAAATCGTTCTTCTTTGAGTGCGGTTAAAACATCTTCGGGACGTGTGAGTTTCATATCACGACAACTGAGTCCTTCATTCAAAAGCACGAATGTTTTATCGGGATTGTTTTTCTTAAGCGGATGTAACAAGCCTTTGTCCGTCCCGATCACAAACGTTTTCTTGTCGGATGTGGTCGCATAGTTTAAAATTTGTGAGGTCGATCCGACAAAATCTGCTTGTTTCAATACGTTAAGAGGTGCTTCCGGATGAACCAGGATTTCGGCATCCGGATATTGTTTTCGTTTTGTTTCGATGTCTTTGATGTTTAAATTGTTGTGAATGTAACAATGGCCGGGCCAGACATCCATATCAAGATTCATCTGATCACGCAGATATGCACCAAGGTTTTTATCCGGTATATACAATAACTTCTTATTTTTGAAGTGGCTGACAATTGAGGCAGCACTTGAACTCGTCACACATACATCGGAAAGTGCTTTGACATCAGCGCGTGTGTTGACATAACAAATGATTGTTTGTTCGGGATGTTTCTTTTTGTGTTTGGATAGTTTCTCAACATCAATCATGTTTGCCATGGCACATCCAGCATTTTTCACAGGTAAGAGTACCTTTTTTTCCGGGGACAGGATCTTTGCTGTTTCAGCCATGAATTTTACCCCACAAAACACGATCATGTCGGCATCTGTTTTTGCGGCTTCTTTCGCAAGGGCAAGTGAATCACCGACAAAATCAGCGATATCCTGAATCGTACCATCTTGATAAAAATGTGCGAGTATAACCACATTTTTCTCTTTTTTCAGTCTCTTGATCTCTTTTTCAATCATATAATCCCTCTTTCTGTATATCTGTTCATTTAGGTTGACTACCCATTACTTATTATATGCTTTTTTTACGCATTTGCCAAGTGTGTGATATAATGGATTTATCATCCGTCAAAGGAGTTTTCGTGATGTACGAACCCTTAGCAAGCCGCCTCAGACCAAAAACATTTGATGATGTCATCGGACAGGATCGAGTTGTTTCCATCATCGAACGCATGTTGGAACAAGATAAACTTGTGTCTTTGATCTTATATGGGCCGACAGGAACCGGGAAGACAACGATCGCACGTCTCATATCCGATTATTTTCCCATGAACCATGCAACTTTCAACGCCTCTGTCGATCCGAAATCAGAACTCAAAAAAGTCGTTGAACAAGCCAAACTCTATAAGAACATGCTACTGATAATCGATGAAATTCACCGTATGAATAAAGATATCCAGGATTATTTGTTGCCCTATATCGAAAAAGGCACGGTCGTCATCGTGGGACTGACGACGGAAAACCCATACATCGCAGTGAATCCGGCCATACGGAGTCGCACACAGATTTTCCGTATCGAGCGCATCGGCGAAGAAGGCATCGAAAAATTCCTGAGATCCATCGATCTTGATGTGTTTGATAAAAAACTTCGCATCACCGATGATGCGTTCCGTTACATAGCCACGGGAGCGAACGGGGAAATCCGCACGGCAATCAATATGCTTGAACTCGCCTGCTTGAATGCGAAAGAGGATATGACCATCGATGTTGAGGAAGCAAAGACAACCGTTGGCAAACCACAAATCTCAGCCGATAAAAACGGAAATGACTATTATGATATCTTAAGTGCGTTCCACAAATCAGTTCGTGGCAGCGATGTCAATGCTGCTCTTCATTATCTTGCACGACTGATTGTCGCGGGTGATCTCAAATCACTTCTGAGACGCATTCAAGCCATCGTTTATGAAGATATCGGACTTGCAAACCCGATGATGGGCGTCAAGGTCGATGCAGCCTGCAGCATCTGCCGTCAAGTTGGATTTCCGGAGGCGGTTAATGCATTGGGGGCCATCACCATTGAAATGTGTGTTTCACCCAAATCGAATTCGGCTCACCTCGCCGTTAACAAAGCCATCGATGATGTTAAGGCGGGGAAAACCTACAAAATTCCTTCTTATCTGATCAACAATCCCACCTATGATGATAAGCGTGCTTATCAATATCCCCATGACTTCAAGGGGCATATCATCAACGAACAATACCTTCCCGACAAACTTCAAGGCAAACAGTATTATCATCCCCAGACACACACAAAATTAGAGAAACGGTTTGCCGAACAATATGAAAAATATGAAGCAATCATCAAAGGCAAAAATAAAAAGACGAACGGATAAGTTCGTCTTTTTATAATTTAGTATTATGATGACACTTTATCTTTTTGCGTGTCCACTACGACAGGAATGATATATGGACGGCGTTTTGTTTCCTTGAACAAATATTTGGAAACTTCTTTGCGTAAATCATCCTTGAACGAGCGCCAATCGATGTATTTTTGGTTAAAGTGTTTAAAGACAACGTTTTCATAAATAACTTTGATTTGCTTGATGATTTCTTTATTCCCTTTCATATGCATGAAACCGCGGCTGATGACTTCGGGTTTGTTAAGCATGAGGTGTTTGCGTGCATCGATGTTGCCCGCAATCATCACAAAACCGTCATCACTCAACATTTCGCGTTCTTTCAGGATGATGTTGTTGATATCGGTTTCAAGGTTGCCGTCAATCATGATGGATCCGCTGGAAATTGAATCGTTGCGCTTTTTCATGACACCGTCTTCGAATAAAAGGACATCACCGTTTTCAATCACTGCTACATGGTCATTATCATACCCGTAATCCAGGGCGATTTTTTCCTGTTGGTGTTGATCTTTGAACTCACCGTTGATCGGGACGATGTATTTGGGACGCAGGATACTGTACATCAGTTTGATGTCTTCACTTCCCGCATGGAATTTCGCCAAAGCATTTTTATCAATTTTCAGGACATCGACGTCAAGTCTGTAAAGCATGTCATAGGTTTTCGCAGCGATTTCTTCCGTACCGGGATAAGGCGGACACATCACCATGACCGTATCATCTGATTTCAGTTGCAACAGGCGGTCATAGCCCTTAACCATGCGTTGCAGCATGAAAAACGGTTCGTGGCGTTCGCCGGTGACCAAAAAGACGACATCATCAAATTCATTTTTATTGTTATCGTCGATGAATTTGAGACGCATCAATTTGTCTTTGGGGATTTTGATGTAACCCAGGGATTCGCCGATATCAACCATGCGTTGAGCGCGCCGTCCGATGATGGCAATTTTTTTGTTTTGATTGATGGCTTCGTTGATGACTTTTTGGATGTTGGAAAGCTCCGTTGAATACATGCCGACAATGACGCGGTGTTTCGCTTGCTTGATGGTTTTGCGGACACTGTGGATCAGCGCGTAATCCGTCGTTGAATGACCGTATGAACCGGCACCGGATGATTCATTGAACAAAGCGAGCACGCCTTGTTTGTTGTAATCGGCCAGAGCCTGAAAATCGGTCCTGTAATTCTCTTCGACATTTTGGTCAAACGTGTAATCTGTTGCATACACCATGACACCATCATCCGTAAACACGGCAATGCCGTTGGTTTCGGGAATGGAATGGGTCGTGCTGAAAAATTCAACCGAAAACCCGCCGAAACTGACTGCGTGTCGGCGCTGTAAATTCCTAAGATCCTTTTTCTCGGGATCGATGTTGTATTCTTTTAAGTAATCCTTGATGATCGCAAGGGAGAAGCGTGTCGCATATACGGGCACGTCAATGATTGACAACAACATCGGCAATGCTCCGATATTCTTGTCATGTGCATGTGAAATGAAAATTGCTTGGATGTCGTTTTTCCTCGACTCGATGTAACTCATGTCCGGAACGATAGCATCCACGCCGAGAAGGTCGGCCCCCGGATGTTTTAAACCGGCATCAAAAATGACGATCTGATTGTTGATCTCGAGGCAATACATGTTTTTGCCGGATTCGCCCAGACCGCCGAGTGCTAAAAATTTAATTCGTTTCATAGTGTAATCCTTTCTGTTGGTGAATATATTGAATTGTTGACTTTGATATTCTCAGTCTTCTAATGTATTATACATGATTTCGTAAAAATTTTAAACTCTATTGCCCATTGATGATTTTTATGAGCGTCCGTTCTTATTTTAAATATGATGTGTTACAATATAAACAGGTGATGATTATGAATTATCCCAATAGAAAAGTCAAGAGAAAGCGAAAAAGCAACACCACCGCGAACCGAGGGATGAATCTCGAATCGGCCATTAATGACACCAATCAATTTTATATTGACAATGATATGGCTTATATCTATAAAAAGCCGATACCGATTCAGGTCGTCAATGTCGATTACAAGAAACGCAGCGCCGCAAAAATTGTTGAAGCTTATTACCAAGTACCTTCAACAACAGACTATAATGGTATTTACAAAGGGAAATACATTGATTTTGAAGCTAAAGAGACGAAAAACAAAACATCATTTCCTTTGAAAAACATTCATGACCACCAAGTTGAACACTTGATTAATGTCAAAAGACATGGTGGCATCAGTTTTATCATTGTCTATTTTTCAACTCTCGATGAAACGTTCCTTTTGTTGAGCGAGCATGTCAAACGTTTCTACGATCGCGCTAAAACTGGACGCAAATCGATCACATATGATGAATTCGTGTCTTATGGCCGCCGGATCAAGGAAGGATACCGAAAACGGTTGGACTTTCTCTCAATCATCGATGACTTGCTGAAGATGGAATGAAAGACATGGTTTTATTCATACAACAAAAAACGCCGTATCCATCACATGTTTTTGCGTGATGGGCGGCGTTTTCTCTTTGGCTTGCATTGTTTACAAGGGTTGAAAACGACTTCTTCGGAAAAAGACGGTGTCTTTTCTGGCTTTGGGAATGGCATAATAATCGATAGTCAATAACCAATTATTCATTTTCCGGCGATAGATATATTCGTTTGTTGCTGCCATGGCATCATCACGTGTCATCATATCATTGAATAGGCTCACGGCGTCTTTTTCGATGTCATAAGCAAAATCATCCGTCAAGAGACTTCCGTTCGAAAATGAAACGGCATTTGCGGTATCACCATATATATCCTGACCAAAAACGTGATTGTGATTGAGATCCAACCCGAACAAGTTCGCAACAGTGGGTAGAATATCGATTGATGCAAAAAGTGAGTTGTCTGTCATGGGGTCTAAATCAGGATTATAAATAATCATCGGTACACGTTGGATGTCCAATGCATCATTGTCACGTTTGCTTTCATCATAAGCGGCGATAACCTCACGGTCCATGCCGTAAGCATAATGATCGCCGTAAATCATAATGATTGTATCATCGGCTTTACCGGCTGCCTCTAGACTGTCTAAGAGATAACCGACCGCCAGATCGAGTTCATATTGCGTTGCATGGTAATACAAAACACTTTCATCGGGAATTTCTCTGTTCTGTTCTTCAAAAACCGCTTTGATAAAGGGTAAGTTTTTATTTGCGATTTGATGACTGTCATCATAAGGCAGATGCCCTGAAACGGTCAAAATATATGAAAAATACGGCTCTTCTTTGTCAAGGAGGATGTCAACGGTTTTCTCCATCAATTCCAAATCGCTTTGCCATTGATGCTTACCGCCAAACTTTGTGTCATCTTCATCAAGCATACCAAGACGCTCGCTGCCGAAATATTCGTTGTATCCCAATGTTTCGGGATGGAACACCGAACGCGGATAAAAATAATCGGTATAATTATGAAATGAATATGTATCGTAGCCTTCGTTTGCGAATAAACGCGGCAGGGATTGGGGAAAAGCGTTGTCTTGAAAAGCATCCATGGTCAATTCAACATGGTTATGGGGATAAAGACCGGTCTGACTCATGAACTCGGTATCTGCGGTATTACGGTAATAAAGCGGAGAATAAAACCGATCATACGACCACCCGTTTTCTGCCATTTCATAAAGATTAGGTGTCAACGAGGGATCGAGTGCATAAGTGTCGAATGATTCTGCCATGATCATAATAAAGTTTTTATCTTCAAAAATATTTGTTTTGTCATTGGATTCATGATCGATTTGTTCGAAGAAATAATCATTTATTTTCTGATACATGTCATTTTTTTCAATGTCTTCCGCGACCGATATCGCAATATCACGTTGGAGATAGGTAAAAACACCAAACTTATCGATGGAACGATAAGGACTATAGTTCTCTTTGTATAAATCATAATCTGAATATGTGTAAGGGGATTCAACTGCACTCACTGTTGTCCTTGAGATTGTCAGATTCGCCAGCGCCATCAATGCGACCCCTATAAACATTGACAAGGCAAAATCCCAGACATTTTTAAAGAAGAAAATCCGTTTGGGAAGATCTTGGTTTTTGTAATATCTAAACAAACATATACTGACAATCGGCGGAATAAGATAAAGCATATGGATCCATTCGATTTTTTTCTTAAATCGACCGATAAATGTGACGCCGGCCAATGCATCGCCGGTGATTGAAAAAGAAAAGAAACCGTTAAAAATACGGTAATACATATCCTGAGCAAAATAGATGAAAGTCACAACAAATATGATCAAAAGCAAAGCGGTGCGTAACAAGTGCCTGGGAAGTAAACGTAAAAAGAACAAAATGAACAACGTATATGCGTTCACGAACAAAAATATCTGGATAAGATATTCCGGACGATTAAGACCGATGATGCTCACACGGAAAAGCAGCTCCAAAAACAAGAGAGCCGAAAGGATAAAAATATAAAGGAATATGATAAAATTTTTTTTGATATGTTTCATGTTCGTTGCTCCTTTATCTATATTATAACAAAAAGATGACGTGTTTTGATGTTTTTTTTAACTTTTTTATGAATGAAGCACCGCTTTGTGCGGTGCTTCATGTTTATTCAAACACTGTGTTCGAATGTTTCACAACATGGTCCATGTTATTGCGAATGATATCCGCATAAACCTCAGCCAACTCGTCGGGAGACTTGGTTGAATAAACCGTGCCTTGTTTTTCCGTGAATGCAAATACTTCCGATATTCTTTTGTGTGTCGGTTTATCAAGACCGGGAATGCTCTTCCCTTTGGTGATTTCCGAAAGGTAAAACTTCTTTTCTTGTTTGTTTTTGCGTGCATGATTGTGGTATGTCAAAGAGGCGCTTAAGTAGTGGTTTTTCTCATAAAGGGTAAAACGCCATTCAACAAACCGTTTTTTGTTCGGCCGGATTTCACAAGACAGATAAGGGCCGAGTTTGGTTTTGCCATGTCGAAATTTTGTTTTATGGTTGTCTTTCAGAAAATCAAGATTATGCTTCAGTGTTTTTAGGACTTTATTCATGATGATTGCTCATCGTCACCCGCGGCTTTGACCATCAGATTAACCATCTTGTTGGAAAAGGACACAGGATCTTTCACATCCAAACCTTCGATCAACAACGCCTGGTTGTAAAGCACGGCAGCATAATCCTTAAAAGCGTCGGGATCGTTTTTGAAGACATGTGTGATCGCCTTGAACAATTTATGATTCGGGTTGATTTCCAAAATCCGGTCAGCTTTCATTTTTTGATCGCTGGGCATTTGTTCCATGACTTTTTCCATCTCAAATGAAACACCTTCACCACTGACGAGACAAACTGGGGATTCCGTCAGACGTGTGGATAGTTTAACATCCTTGACGTCATCTTTCAACGCTTCTTTGATGGCTTCAAGCACATCTTTGTTTTCTTCGGTTTTCTTTTTGACAGTTTCTTTGTTTTCCTCATCTGCAAGGTCTAAATCACCCTGGTTGATGGATTTGAAAGGTTTCTTATCATATTCATTTAAAATATTAATCATAAATTCATCGATGTCGTCAGTGAGCACCAACACATCGTATCCCTTGGATTTGATGGCATCGAGTTGTGGCGAAGCTTTTATGGCATCTTTCGTGCGGGCCGATCCATAATAGATGTTCGTTTGGTCTTCTTTCATGTTGTCGACATATTCGTTTAAAGTGATTTTTTTGTCTTCATTCAATGTCTCAAACATAAGCAAATCTTTGAGCATATCTTTCTTCATGCCAAAATCATCGTAGACACCGTATTTGATGTTGACGCCGAATTCATCCCAGAATTTTTCGTAAAGTTCACGATCGTTTTTGAGTGTGCGTTCAAGCTCTTTGATGATTTTCTTCTCAAGATTGGCCGCAATATTGACGAGTTGGCGATTTTGTTGGAGGGTTTCACGCGATATGTTTAATGAAAGATCGGGTGAAACAACAAGCCCTTTGATGAACCGGAGATAATCCGGCACTAGTTCTTTGCATTTATCCTTGATGAAAACGCCTTTTGCGTACAACTGTAACCCTTTTTCGTATTTTTCTGAATAAAGGTTATATGGTGCTTTGCCGGGGATGAACACAATGGATTTATATGTGAGTGCCCCTTCGACATTGGTCCAGATATGCATCATCGGGTCGGTGTATTCATTGTATTGGGTTTTAAAAAAATCGTTGAGATCATCTTCGGAAACTTCCGCTTTGTTTTTCTTCCAGATCGGAATCTGGGAATTCAATGTTTCGATTTCGCGGACGGTTTCCGTCTCATCTTCAATTTCATTGCCATCATCATCGAGTTTCGGGTTGGTTTTCTCCACTTCCATGCGAATCGGATACTTGACATAGTCTGAATATTTTTTGACCAGTGATTTGATTTTTTGAGTTTTAATGTAATCGCTGTATGTATCGTCATCATCGTCCTTGCGCATGTAAAGCGTGATTTTGGTGCCGTGTTCTTCCATGTCGCATTCTTCGATGGTATACTCGCTTTCACCTGAGGATATCCATTTATAGCCGGTTTCACTGTAGGGCGATTTAGTTTCGATGACGACTTTTTTCGCGACCATGAACGATGAATAAAAACCAACGCCGAATTGTCCGATCATTTCAGCATCTTTGACTTGTTTCTTCTTGAGTCGTTTTAAAAAGTCAATCGTACCGCTTTTCGCTATCGTACCGATGTTTTCGATTAATTCGTCATAGGTCATGCCAATGCCGTTGTCTTGGATGGAGAATTTTTTCTTTTCATCGGTTTCAAGAAAAATCTCGTAATCATTCGTCTTTTCAAGATTGTCATCTGTGAGACTGGTGAGATGGTAACGATCGATCGCATCGGATGCGTTCGAAATCAATTCGCGAATAAATATTTCCTTGTTCGTGTAGATTGAATTGACCATAAGATTGAGCAACTGTCTTGATTCGGTCTTAAATTCCTTTTTTTCCTTTTTCATGATATAAAATACCTCCAAGTCTTTTATTTGTCAGTATCATTATATCACACGATTTAGCACTGTCAAGTTTTGAGTGCTAATTTTCGTCAGAGATTCCTGTGAGGAAGATATTACGCTTATGCAGCAATAAGCCAACAATAACACAAAGAACGAATGAAGCCGCCATGTATGGCAGATTATAAAGAACAAATGAATAAAACCATGGGTTAAGTCCCAACTGTTCCGCATAGTATGACCAAACCAGGACGCCGGAAAAACCATGGGAAAGGTATCTTAAGAATGATCCCAAAGCGATTCCCAACACAAAGGGTTTCTTCTCATGCAATGCATTTTTGAACACTGCCGCGAAACCAAGTGCGGTGAACGGCACAATGTAATCGAGCAAAAACATCAAAATGAACTTATACCAGCCTTCTTCCATAATCAGGCCGACCACACCATATCCGAATGCCTCAGCGAATAAAGCTTGCAATACCCCAAAAAGAAAACCTGAAATCAACCCCTTTTTCAATCCATGACGATAAGCCAGCAAAAAGATTGGTAACATTGCCGGGGAAATCGACCCGCCGTATTTGAACAACGGAAGGAAATTACCGATGATGCCCGCAAGAATATCCAGAACCAATGCGATGGCGATGAAGATCGCCATTTCCGTAATGACACGTGTTTCTCTTTCTTTCATTTCAATCTCTCCCTATCATAATATAAAAAGCCAACCCACAAAAAAGGGGTTGGCCTCACTAACCTACGCTGGCATTACCCAGATCAGGTAAGGTCTATAACGACAATCAGTTATACTCTCAGCCCGGTTTTCCCGAGCTCCCCTTATGGTTTATTCAATTGTAAACTTATTATAACACAGTCATCGGCAGATGGCTAACGGATAATATCAATGATAATGTCTTTTTTTTCAACGGTTTCATCCGTGATGATGTAAGCGTCATCCAAATCATCATAAATATCATCTGAGACGTCACCGTTCGCATAAATTTTTGCGACGGGTTCTCCTGCTTTAACCGAATCACCGACCTTCTTTAACAATTCGATGCCAACCATCGGATCGATAGTGTCTTCTTTGGTTTGGCGGCCGCCGCCGAGTTTCATCGAAACGACGCCGATGTTTCTTGCTTTGATGCGTTTAATGGACCCGGTTTTCTTCGCATTGTATTCAATGACGTGTTCGGTTTGGATGAACGTGTCAAGATCCTCGAGTTTGCCATCCTGCGCCTCCACAAATTCATAAAACTTTGCGAGTGCCTTGCCGCTGATGAGTAATTCTTCGGCGAGTTTCATGCCGGCATCGATGCTTTGTGTCCGGCCGGCATCTTTGAACATATGTGCAGCTATCGTCTTACAAAGCGTTTCGAGATCGTCCGGCCCTTTTTTTGAAAGACAACGAATCGCCTCGTAAACTTCCAACCGGTTACCGACCATATGGCCGAGGGGTTGATCCATTCGGGTAATGAAAGCGGTGATTTTTTTGTCAAAGGCTTCTCCGATGTCGACCATGATTTTAGAAAGTTGTTTGGCATCATCCCATTTTTTCATGAATGCCCCGTCTCCGGTCTTCACATCAAGACAAATCACATCCGCACCGCTTGCGAGTTTCTTGCTCATGATGGATGAGGCGATCAGCGGAATTGAAGGCACAGTGCCTGTCACATCACGCAAAGCATAGAGTTTTTTGTCTGCGGGCACAAGATTTTTCGTCTGGCCGGCAACAGCCATGTTGATTTTTTTGACTTGGCTTATAAATGCTTTTTCCGATAAATCGATATTGAACCCGTCGATGGATTCCAATTTATCCAATGTGCCGCCTGTATGGCCCAATCCACGGCCGGATAATTTAGCGAGCTTAACTCCGGCAGCAGCGACCAAAGGTCCCAATACGAGCGTTGTTTTATCACCGACACCCCCTGTTGAATGTTTGTCAACCTTGACGCCTTCGATAGCGGATAAGTCAATGGTGTCTCCGCTTTTTAGCATGGCATCAGTTAACGCGGCTGCTTCATCCTCGTTCATGTTTTGAAAATAAATTGCCATCAACAACGCACTGACTTGGTAATCAGGAATGTTTCCTTCTGTATATTCTTTCACAAAGAAACGGATTTCTTCGTTATTCAACGGTTCTCCGTCACGTTTTTTCTCAATAAGATCGACCATTCGCATACACATCACCTCTCAATACGATTATAACATAAATCAATCCCTTGAAAAACGTTTATTTTGTAGTATAATACTTGCGGTGATTTGCTTATGAGTGAGATTTATCTCGTCCGCCACGGACAGACCGATGCCAACAAAAACCGCATTGTTCAAGGGCGTATCGACAATCCCCTTAATCGAGAGGGCATTAAACAAGCCATAAAAACGGGCCATTATTTTAAACAACATAAAATACGTTTCGATATCATTGTCACATCTCCTTTGGCAAGAGCGTTCAAAACGGCGGAAGTCATCAGCGAAGCCATGATGACAAAACGTCCGATCGTTGTGAATTATGGTTTGATCGAACGGAATTTCGGACAAATTGACAATACGAAGATCGACAAAAACTATCAAGCTTTGATTTCGGAAGGCAAAGTCAAAAACATGGAAGAAAATGCGTCACTCGAGAAACGCGTCATGGACGCCTTAAAACAAATCGGTCGTCGATATCCCGAAAAGAGGATCCTTATCATCACCCATTCGCATGTCATAAAAGCCATCCTTGTGCAAATCATTGACGATTTCACTTACAAAAAACAATTAAAAAATTGCAGCATCACCCATCTTGCCTACGCTGATGACACCTTCTCCGTCGAATCATATAATATTGATCTTTCAAATAAATAAAAGCTGACCGGCGGTCAGCTTTTTTGTTTGTTTTTAAAAACTTTTATCTTCGAATGAAAACCGGAGTGAACATGTCTTCATATTCAGGGAATATATGCTCAGAAAGATTTTCATTGCCGGTATAGTTCGTGCCGTCATTCGGATTGAAAGTGCCGGTTTCATTGCGTAAATCATCAGCCAGCAAATCACGGATGAAAACATCGGTCGTTTGGATGTTTTCACCGTCTAAAAAAATATAATCCGTTTTATCAAAGATATAATCGACTGCACCGACGGTGTAGGTCTCTCCGTCTTCAACTTCGGTCCCGCCGACATAAAGCACGCCTCCGATTTCTTCAATGCCGTTATCCAAAATGATATCTTCATGTTGGCTGTCGGCATACAATGTTTTGAGTTGGTTTCCACTCAGTTCAGTCGTTTTGATGACATTGTCAAACGGATAAATCGCTAAAAAGTCGCCCATCGTGATTTCACCTTCAACCATACTGACGCGAAAACCGCCCGAGTTGACCGCACCGACGTCCACGGACATATAATCACGGATGACACTTGCTGCCCAGGGGGCCAAATCGTAGCGGTCATAATAACCATCGGACACTGCAAGCACCTCAGTCGAGAATTCAACGTAATCCGCATCGTTTTCATAAGTTGCGATGATTTGATCGGTTTGTTCATCCGTGCCGGTTATCGCCTCTGCATAGACTTGATCGGAAAAACCGCCGACCAACTCATCTTTGCCTTTATCATAACGCAAAATGATTTTGACCAAGTATGAATCATAATTGTCTGCCTGCGCATAAAAAAGCGGTAAGGCATCAGGATTTGAACGCGGAATGGCTCCGGCTACACCGTCATGGGTATGCCCGTTAAAAATTGCATCAACACGGTGACCATCCGTGAATCCGGCGACTTCGTCATTGTTGAAGGAATACTCGTATCCATGCGCATACACAACGATGATATCGCAATCCTCTTCCTCACGTAAGGTTCGCGCGTAATCATGGACTGTGTCTTCGGGATCTTCAAAAATGACATCTTCGGTGCGTGATGCCGCAATCGAGTTGATTACATCACCAATGACACCGATGACACCGACACGGACCCCGTCAAACTCCCGGATGACATAGGGTTCTGTCCACGGCAACATCTCGCCGGTATCTTTTTCAATGATATTGGCCGCAAGGAACGGAAAGTCGGCTTCTCCGTTTTCAAGATTACCATCCGAATATCTGCCTATTTCTTCAAGACCCCAATCAAATTCGTGGTTACCGAGGGTAAAACCGTCCATCCCCATCATATTCATAATTTCGACCAACGGTCTTCCGTGATAGTAATTCGACATGACCGTGCCTTGAAAAATGTCGCCCGCAGCCATGACCGTCATATGTTCGGTCACATCTTGTTTATATTTGATGAAATCAACGATGCCGGAGATGGTATGGAAGCCTTCATCCCCATAAGCACCGCCGTGGAAATCATTGAGGGAATAAAACTCGATTTCAGTGATGCCGCCGGGGTTTGTCGTTTGTGACGTCGTTGTATCCTGATCCGAAAATAAACCGCATCCGGCAAGCACAACGATCAATGAAACGATTATTATCATTAGTAATGGTTTCTTTTTCATAGTTTACCTCTTTTCCGTGTTTCTTTTCTATTGTATCAAATCTCACGGCAAAGCGAAAGAAAAAGGACCCTTTATTTTAAAAGGGTCCCGATTGATTCAAAGTGATGGGATGTCAATAGCCCAAAACATTCATAATATATGTTTCTTTCAACGTCGTCATTGCGGCATCATCATAATCCGCGGCTGTCGGTGATGTGGATGGCAGAGCTTCGATATCCGGTGTGAGAGTCGCGCGGACGATTGCTGAATCAAGAATAACATCGACGTCCGCCTGATCCATGGTCGAAAGCGTCAAATAATCAAAACTTACATCGGAGATGTCAGATCCGGCCGAGAACCGTTTGGTGGCGACGATCAAATTGATGATTCCTGTTGAGGTTGTGACACCTGTCACACCTGCGACTTCTTCGGTGATGAATGCAGGTACGGTAAGGGAATCATTGATCATCTCATCTGCAGTTACATGAAACGAATCACTCGTTAAAATCGTTGAGAGTTGCGTTTGATCCATGTCTGTCACGGCACTTGACGTGATATCATCGGTGAATGAAGATGTCATACCAAATGTTTCGAGCGCATCAAGGATTGCGGTAATTTCATTGGAACGAATCATTTCTTCTGCGGTACCGTTAACGGTGATTGACAACCGCTCCTGGGTTGGCACGATCAATGAAGTACCGTCATAAACATCATCTTCGCTCAAGGCAACATCTAAGATATACTCTGAAACAGTGGCTTGAATGATTGCGGATGCAAACACGATGGTACCATCCGCTGAGAACAAATCTCCCGGCGTCATGGAAACGGTTTGCAAGTC
>JAGYMP010000045.1 GCA_018400565.1 Bacilli bacterium
GACAACCTTGAGGAGATTTTCATCATGGCCGACATCGGTGTCGATGTCGTGTTGGAATTCATCGATAAAATCAAAAAAGAAGTCGAAAAACAAAACATCACCGATCCCGAGGATCTGGAGAACATCATCGTGGATGAGATGTTTGGTTTGTATTTGCAAAATGAAATCGTCGACGCAAGCATCACATACAACGAAGAGGGTCTCACCGTCATTTTGTTCGTCGGTGTCAACGGCAGCGGGAAAACCACGTCCATCGGCAAACTTGCCAGAACGGTGCAACAAGACGGCAAGAGCGTCATGATGGCCGCGGGCGACACATTTCGCGCCGGTGCCGTCAACCAACTCAAAATCTGGGGTGAACGTGTCGGATGTGACGTTGTTGCCAATACCAAAAGCAACGATCCCTCGTCGGTCATCTTTGATGCCATCAAAAAAGCCAAAGCGACAGGCACGGATGTGCTTTTGGTCGATACGGCAGGCCGGTTGCAAAACAAAAAGAATCTGATGAATGAACTCGGCAAAATCAACCGTATCATCAAGCGCGAACTATCCGGCGCTTTCTTTGAGACATATCTCGTCATCGATGCGACAACGGGCCAAAACGGTCTGCAACAGGCACGCATCTTCAGCGAAGTTACCGACATCACCGGCATTGTCCTCACCAAACTCGACGGCACGGCAAAGGGTGGCATCGTCCTAGCGATCCGCCATGAACTCAATATTCCGATCGCTTATGTCGGGCTCGGTGAAGGCATCGACGATCTGGAACCGTTTGACATCGAGGATTACATCTACGGGTTGTTCGCCGATTTGTTCCGGGGGAAATGACATGGACCGTTTAATCGAAGAAACCGTGAGACTGAACGATCTCTTTGACATATACAAAGGGTTGTTGACGGAAAAGCAAAACGCATATTTTTCGTATTATTATCGCGACGACTACTCTCTCTCTGAGATTGCCGAACTCATGGATGTGAGTCGGAACGCCGTCCACGAACAGGTGAAAAACGTCGTCGAAAGATTGAATCACTATGAAGAAATCCTTGGTTTTTACAAGCGTAAACGACAGACCGTTCAGTTGCTTGAAACACTGAACGATCGTATGGGAAACCAAGAAGAGGCAAAGAAAATCATCGAAGAAATCAAAAAGGTTGTGGAATAATGGCATTTGAAAATCTGACTGACCGCCTGCAAATGG
>JAGYMP010000046.1 GCA_018400565.1 Bacilli bacterium
GTTCCGAAGTTCGGATGAATGCGTCGTCCTCATGCAGGGTATGATATTCAATCACTCCCCCGCTTACGGGAATGACCTGAAGTTGATGATCAACGGTAATCTTCCCAAGACATTCCGAACAGATTCTCGGTTTCGAAAACAACTGGTCGAAGCCGATGTCATGGACATAATATGCATCACACAACTTACAGTGCATCGCTTTTCTCTTTGTTGGTTTGCCTTATGTCCGTCATGGCATCATCCATCGCCCGGCTCAAAGTTTTCGCAAAAAACAGAATACGTCCGTGGGGAGCGGTTGCCTTTCTGCCTACCCTTCCCGCGATTTGTACAAGAGTGTCACTGTCAAACACCGGATGATCGGCCATCATGACACCGACCCATAGATCGGTGAATGTCACACCCCGTTCCAAGACGGTCGTCGTGACAATCACCTCCCATCCATGCTTGAACACACGTTCTTTGTCATCGCTTTCCGCCGAAATAAACCAAGATGCGTATCCATAATCATTTAAGAGTCTGTTGAGTGCCCAACCGCTCCTTTTCGTCGGCACAAACAAAAACAATGGATAGTTACGCATTAGACAATCATCGATGAAATGACGGACCCTATCAGGTAGATCAAAACCGTTTAGTCGTTTGTCCAACTTTCCCACACGCACATACGCCGGCACATCCAACGCATGACCATGATACCGCCGATTCACATCAATCATCGTTGTGTTTCTTTTCGGATGGGTGACCATCTCTTTTTGGCCTGTGGCAGACATGAAAACACACCGCCCGCGATCGGTCAAGGAACGTTGGATCAACCGCTTGTAATAGGGATTCCCTTTGAGAGGAAACGCATCGCTCTCATCCACAATCAACAGATCGAATTCATGCGTGAAATGCCAAAGTCGCTGCAGGATGACAACAATGAATGATTGCTTATCCAAGTGTGTTTCGCCACCGGCTAAAAACCCGATGGACGTTTGTGGGAACGCATCGTTAAATCTTTTTTTAAGTTGTTTCGCTATGGCGATCCTCGGCACGATATAACCGACCGTTAAGTTACTTTTGAGCGATGCAAAAATCGCAGGCATCACGATTTCTGTCTTACCGGCTCCGCAAACGGCACGCACGATGACATCTTCTTTTAACGCCAGATAATGCATGATGGACTCGGCTGCATGGTGTTGTGTGTGCGTCAGGGAGACACCGATGGTCAATATATGATCGTCGATTCGTTTCTTTCTTACATAGACAAACCGTTTGGTCAATGATGTGACATGTCGCTGTTTTGAACATGAAGGACACATGGTGATGCCTTCGCCCACAATCCTTAAACAGTCGTTTCCACAAAATTGACAATGTCCGTCAGCGATGGCGAACGTTTGCCGAACCGGTTTGCCGAAGCGTTTGTGTTCTTTTGTGTCCTGAAACAAAAAACCACCCGTCAGCATGATATGCGCTGAAGGGCGGTTTGCTTGGTTTTATCAAACAACGATGTTAATCAACTTGTTCGGGACGACGATCACTTTGCGGATATCCTTCCCTTTTGTGTATTTTTTGATGTTGTCAAGTTTCAGGGCCTCCGTTTCAAGTTTTTCCTTCGGCGAATCCGTCGGCATCTGCATCGTCGCACGGACTTTTCCGTTGATGCTGACGGCAATCTCGATTTCATCTTCAATCAGCTTATCGGGATCATGTTGCGGCCAGGGTTGATTGGCAAGCCATGTGTCATGTCCGAGATTATTCCAGATTTCCTCTGTCATGTGCGGTGCAATCGGATTCAGCAATTTGAGTAATACCTCAAACTCTTTCTTTGTGACGGCCTTTTTGGATGTCCACTCATTCGTGAGCGTCATCATTTTGGCGATGGCGGTATTGAATTTCAGGGTTTCGATGTCTTCCGAAACGCCTTGAATCGTTTGATTCAACAGAATCTCGGTATCCGCTGTAACGCCGGATTGCTCAGTGACATTGTTTTGCAAACGCCACACCTTGTCCAAAAAGCGCCGGCATCCCTTGACACCGTTTTCGTTCCACGGGGTCGCGGCCTCATAATCACCGATGAACAAGATATATGTTCTGAGCGTGTCGGCACCGTATTCGTTGATGATATCCATCGGATTGATGACATTTCCTCGGGATTTGCTCATCTTATCGCCGTCTTCGCCCAAGATCAAACCTTGTGATGTCCGCTTTTGGTAAGGTTCTTCATAGTAGGCTTCATCAATGTCGTATAAAAACTGGTTCCAGAAACGTGAGTAAATCAGATGCCTTGTGACATGTTCCATACCACCGTTGTACCAATCAACAGGCATCCAGTACTTTTGTTTATCCAAATCAGCGATTACCTGATCATTATCGGGATCGACATAACGCAGAAAATACCAACTCGAGCCGGCCCATTGCGGCATGGTGTCAGTCTCACGTTTCGCGGGGCCGCCACATGTCGGGCATGTCGTGTTGACAAACGACTCAATGGTTGCAAGCGGGCTCTCCCCTTCATCAGAAGGTTCAAATGCCTCGACCATCGGCAGTGTCACAGGCAAATCTTCATAAGGAACCGGCACGGTGCCACACTTCTCACAGTAAACAATCGGGATTGGTTCGCCCCAGTACCGTTGGCGGTTGAACGCCCAATCCTTCATTTTGTATTGATTTTTCTTGTCGCCCAAATCATGTTTCCTGAGGTAGGCAATAATCTCTTTTTTTGCTTCTTTGACACTCATGCCGTTCAAAAAACCGCTGTTGACGAGTTCGCCTTTTTCCGTGTCCGTGTAGGCTTCTTCATCCACATTGCCGCCTTTGATGACCTCAACAATCGGGAGATCATACTCTTTTGCGAACGCATGGTCGCGTTCATCATGGGCGGGCACCGCCATGATGGCCCCGGTACCGTAAGACATCATCACGTAATCGGAGATAAAGATGGGAATCGTTTTGTCGGTCAGTGGATTGACGGCTTCGATGCCATCGATTCTCACCCCGGTTTTATCCTTCTGCAACTGCACACGTTCAAATTCGGTTTTCGTCTGTGCTTTTTCTTTGTAGTCGCGGACGGCGCTTCGGTTTTTGATGCGGTCTGAAAGTATTTCAAGCAGAGGATGTTCGGGAGCGATGACCATGAAAGTCGCCCCGAAGATTGTGTCAGGTCGAGTCGTAAAGACATCAAGTGATTGATCGCTGTCTCTGACGGGGAACGTGATCGATGCCCCCTGGGACTTGCCGATCCATTCCCGCTGTTCGGTTTTGATGCGGTCGTTGAAATCAACGTTTCCCAACCCGTTTAGGAGACGGTCGGCATAATCGGTGATTTTTAAAAACCAGACTGTCTTTTCTTTTTGCACGACCTTCGTTCCGCAACGATCGCACACACCGCCCTGGGATTCCTCGTTGGAGAGAACGACTTTGCAGCTCGGACAAAAGTTCACGTATGTTTTGTCTTTGTATGCGAGTCCTTTCTCATACAATTTCAAAAAGATACGTTGGGTGAACTTATAATAATCCGGATCGGTCGTGTCGACGACGCGTGAAAAATCAAATGAAAATCCGATTGATTTCAATTGGTTCGTGAATGTTTCAATGTTGTCATCGGTCACCTTGCGGGGATGAACCTTGTTTTTGATCGCATAATTCTCCGTGGGAAGACCGAATGCATCAAAACCGATCGGAAATAAGACATTATATCCTTCCATACGGCGCTTTCTCGCAATGACCTCGATTGAAGAATATGCGCGCACATGGCCGACATGCATGCCTGTTCCGCTCGGATAGGGGAATTCGACAAGCCCGTAAAATTTTTCTTTTTCGGAAAAATCCTCGGCTTCGAACAAATCGGATTGATACCATTTTTTTTGCCATTTCAAATCGATCATTTTGTGTTCGAATGTGGGAATGTATTCACTCATATGTTTTTTCCTCCTTGAATATTCAATAAAAAAATCGTCCTGTCAAAAGGACGATCGTTTCGCGGTACCACCTTTGTTCCGGGAAAAACCCGGCACTCTCGATCGTTAACGCCGACATACGTCGGAATCTACATAAATCATCGACCCCGGGGCTCAACGGACGAGTTCACGTTTCTTCCTTCTTGATTCACACCAACCATCAAGTCTCTGAATAGGAACATAGCGCTACTGCTTCCGTGTCACAGCTTTTGTTTTTTTATTTGCGTCCATTATACCATAAAATCGCATTTGTTCAAGAGCTTGGGCAAATTATAACTCAGGCCAGTCATCATTGCCCTCATCTTCCTCACCAGAGTCTTCATCCTCTTCTTGTTGTTGCTTCTGCAAATGCATCATCGTCCGGTAATAGAGTTCTTTTTGCATCACGTATATTGACCTATAAGCAACAAACATTAAAATGAAGAAAAGAAGATCGGGTATGTTAAGCAGATAATAAAATGTGAACAAAAATGCGATCGGTGTCGATGCGAAAACGACAAGCTTAAATATTTTCCGGTAACGGATATATTGTTTGAGTCGCAGAAACGGCAACGTGGATATTAAAATGACAAACATGAGGATGATCGCTTTTGACAATACACTGACCACGATGGATGCTATCATCATCCCTGTGGTGACAGATGCAAAAAATCCACTGAGGGTCATCTGTGTGTCCACTGCGATATGATACATCTCACCGCCGTCCAAATAAAATGTCAGCGTTTCGCCTTTCATCACCAACATCATACCCGGAGCCGCCTGAAGATCAGAAACTTCCGTTTCATCATCAAACAAATACACGCTGAATCCATAGATGTTATATTCAGTCAAAGGATCATGATCATCCGCACAGGATAACCCGGATTCATCAATGACACATCCGGTGGTTGATTCATTGATAACGGAGTTTTGGTCATAACCACCGTAAAACACAAATGCGTCAACACTCATGATCAGTATCAAAAGAACGATATATAAGAAAACAAAGCCACCGGATTTATTGCGGTGCTTCAAAATTTTTTTCGGTTCAAACAAACTGTCTTTCATGACGTTATACATGCACATCACCTTTTTACATTATATCATACTCCGTGGGATTTTAAACCACAAGCTTCCGGGTATGATATAATAAACCCCGGGTGGTATCATGGATTTCAAAAACAAACCGCGTCCCTATCATACGTTAAACGAGCATTACCGCAAACGCTTTGGGAAGAAAGTCATCAAAATCCCTTTAAACGCCGGATTTTCCTGCCCAAACCGAGACGGCACGATCTCAAAGACCGGTTGCATTTACTGTTCGGAATCGGGCTCGGGTGATTTCGCAGGCAATCCGGCACGATCACTTAAAACACAATTTGACACAATCAGCCGGCGCATGGCAAAAAAATGGCCAAACGGCTATTATCTTCCTTATTTTCAGGCCAACACGAACACATATGGTCCCGCCGACCATTGCAGGAAACTCTATGAATCCGCACTCTCGCTTCATCCCGATGTCATCGGGCTTGCGATTGCGACACGTCCGGATTGTTTGCCGGCGGATATCATAAACGTACTGAGCGACATCAACAAACAAACCTATGTGAGCGTTGAACTCGGTTTGCAAACCATCCATGAAGAGACAGCCGGGAAAATCAACCGTGGGCACACCCGTGAAGATTTCGAAGAAGCCGTCAAAGCACTGAGAAAACAGAACATCGAAGTCGTCGCCCATATCATTAACGGTTTGCCGGGTGAAACACCGGAAATGATGAAGGAAACACTCCGGTTCATCAATACCCAGGACATCCAGGGCATTAAAATCCATATGCTT
>JAGYMP010000047.1 GCA_018400565.1 Bacilli bacterium
ATTCCGAAATGGGTCACGATCAACTCCACGGAGATCCGTGAGGTTCTCGAACCGATTTTCGATGAAATCGTCAAGCTGATTTCGGCGGTCCTGAAAGACACACCCCCAGAATTATCCGCGGACATCTATGACCGGGGCATCATCTTAAATGGTGGCGGCTCATTGGTCAAAGGTGCTGCCGATTATATCTCGGAGCGCGTGAAGGTTCCCGTCAGAGTTGTTGATAATCCGCTCACATGTGTCGCGGAAGGAACGAAGTTCCTGCTCAAAAACCGCGGGGATTACCTTGTGAATCCATTGCAACTTTAAAAGGGGTGAATGACAATGGCCAAGAAGAAACGAAAAATTAAAAAACAACCAAAACGACAATCGGTCCGTATTGGTATCGATCTCGGAACGTCGAATCTGTTGGTGTATGTTGAAGGAGAGGGCATCATTTTCAATGAGCCTTCGGTCATCGCCATGGAGTATGACACCGGGGATGTCATCGCAATCGGATACAACGCAGCTGAAATGGTCGGACGCGGACATCATGGCATCCGGATTGTGTCACCGTTGAACCAAGGTGTCATTTCGGACATGGATGCGGCGAACAAGTTGATCATCTATGCGTTGCAGAAAGCAGAAAACATCAACATTGATCTTGAAACATCGACCGTCTTGATCTGCACACCTTCCGAGGTGACGCAAATCGAACGCGATTCCATGATTGAACTTTCCAAAAGCATCGGTGTGCCCGATGTGTTCGTCGAAGAAGAAGTCAAAGCCGGCAGCATCGGCGCAGGGCTCGATATTTACAGCTCTGATGGATCGCTGGTCGTTGACATCGGCGGCGGATCCACGGATGTCGGTGTGTTGTCACTCGGCGACATCGTCGTGAGTGACACCATCCGAACGGCCGGCAATCTCTTTGATAACGAAATCATCAACTACCTGCAGTACAAACACGGTCTTTTGGTCGGCAAAAAGACCGCCGAACGGGTCAAGATGGAATTGGCAACCCTCCGTAAGGACCTGAAGGAAGAAATCGAAACTTATGCGAACGGACGGGATGTCGTCTCCGGTTTACCGAAAAAAGTCATGATCAAACAATCCGAAGTCCGGGATTTGCTGATTGAGCCGTTTGAGACGATATGCAACACGATCCTCAAGGTACTTCAACGCACACCCGCGGAATTATCATCCGACATCATCAAAAAAGGAATCGTCGTGAACGGAGGCGGAGCATTGATTGACGGAATCGACGAATTTATCAAAGAACGTGTGTCACTTGACGTCGAACCTTCGAAAAATCCGATGACCGCCATTGCGGAAGGAACGAGAATATTACTCAAAAACCGT
>JAGYMP010000048.1 GCA_018400565.1 Bacilli bacterium
GTGGCGCAGCTTGGTAGCGCGCTTCGTTCGGGACGAAGAGGTCGTGGGTTCGAATCCCATCATCCCGACCACTTATCAATAAACACCGCTTCCGGGCGGTGTTTTCTTTGTCTGTTTATATGAATTTTTTTTGAAACATGATATAATATATAAAGAATATGACATGAGAGGGGACACTCCTATGATTCTTTTTGCTGCTTTATCCACGAACATTATCGTAACGGTTGCCATCGTATTGGCTTATGTCCTGATTTTCTGGGGGATGCATCTTCTGATGAAGAAACATGAGGATCAGGCAAGCAAGCTGTTGCTTTTTTCGGTTTACCTGCTGGAGTTCATTTTACTGCTTGCCGCGATTATTGGTATCTTTCTCACATGGGGGATGAAACCATGGCAATACCTTATTGATTCATGGGATGACGTCAGCAGATACTTGCTTCAAAAAATCGGCGCCCTTATTGGCACGGCCGCCGTCATCTTTGTGATAAAGGTGATTTTCAAAATCAGTAAAATAGCGCTTAATCATGTTGCCAAACGTGAAGGCCCAACACAAAAACGAAGACAGACCATTGCCAAGGTCTCTAAGAGCATCATTCGCTATGTTCTCTATATTTTGGGCTTCATCGCCATCCTTGCAGTTTGGGGAGTGAATGTGCTTCCCGCACTTGCCGGTTTGGGTATCTTGGGATTAGTCATCGGACTCGGGGCCCAGGAACTTATCAATGATATCATCAGCGGGTTTTTCATTATTTTTGAACGTCATTTCGATATTGGTGATACCATCGAAGTCGGAGGCTTCAAAGGTGTTGTGACCTCAATCGGCCTTAAAACCACGAAGGTCCGTAATTGGCGCGGTGTCGTTAAAATTATCAACAACGGCGATGTCAAAATCATTTCCAATTATACCATCTATTCTTCGTTGGCCGTCGTTGAATTCGGGATTGCCTATGAATCCGATGTCGATGAGGCTCTTCGGATTTTGGAAGAAAATCTTCCCGAAGTTGCTGAGAAATATGAGAGCATTATAGGTGAACCGACTGTAGCCGGAGTGACTGAACTTGCTGACAGCAGTGTCAATATCCGCGTTACCGTCGAAACCCTTGCAGAACAGCATTACGGTGTTGAACGCGGGTTCCTGAAAGACATCAAGAAGATTTTGGATGACAATGACATTGAGATTCCTTTTCCACAGGTCGTTGTCAATAAAAAAGGTGAATGATTGTTTGAACAAAACCCATAAAAATGTTCCCGGGCTAGAACCTCCGGGAACATTTTTTTGGGAGCGAAGCATGGAGCGGATCATTTTGTGAAATCTGAGTCAACCCGTCCGTCTTTAAGTTCAATGACCCGATCGGTTTTCTCAGCGATTTTACGGTCGTGCGTGATCACGATGAATGTCGTGTCATAGGTTTTATTGACATCCCGCAAAAGCTTATAGATGGTTTCTGTCGTGTCGCTGTCAAGGTTGCCGGTGGGCTCATCGGCCAAGATGATGTCAGGGTTGTTCATGAGGCTTCTTGCGATGGCAACACGTTGTTGCTGGCCGCCGGACATCTCATTGGCTGGATTGTCTTTGAATTTTGTCAATCCGACGAAATCCAACAGCTCCTCAGCGTGTTTGTACGCTTCGGCATCGGTTTGCTCTTTGCTGATCTGATGGGGCATCAGGACATTTTCAAGAGCAGTGAATTCGGGAAGGAGATAGTGGAACTGGAAGATAAAACCGATGGTCTTGTTCCTGAGCGATGACAATTCGTTTTTTGACATTGATGCTGTGTCTTTGCCGTTGATGGAAATAGTGCCGGAGGTCGGACGGTCCAGAGTGCCGAGGATGTTTAAAAGCGTGCTCTTGCCTGAACCGGATTGGCCGATGATGGAACTAAAAGATCCTCGGTTGAAATCCAGATTGATGTCAAACAAAACCTTCGTCGGAAAATCGGAATCAGGGTTGTATGTCTTGTTTATATTTTTAAGACGAATCAACGGCTCAGCCATTGCGAATCACCTCGATGACACTGATTGTGGACGATTTTCTGGCGGGAATCACCGATGCGACGATGGCTGCCAACATCGCAATTGTCGCGGATGGGGCAATGAATCCCGGATCAATGGAAAGACTGACGACCGGGTCGCCACCTGCGTCGACCGCGAATGTTTGGAAGGCAAGACCAAGTCCGAGCCCGAGAAGAACACCCAACACAGCACCGATGACACCCAGAATCAGTCCTTCGCTGAGAAAAATAAGTGAAGCGTCCTTGTCAGTGATGCCCATTGCCTTTAAGATACCGATCTGTCTGGATTTCTGTAATACAGTGATGGCAAGGACGGATGATATACCGAGCACGACGGATACCATGACGAATATCTGGATCATGATCGAGGAAACACTTTGTCCGTTCAGGCCGCTTAACAATTCGGCGTTCTCTTGCATCCAGTTTGATACCGAAAGGTCTTCGGGCAATGCGTTTTTGATTGCGACCGTGTATTCTTCCGCAGCGAACACATCGCTGATTTGTGTTTCGATTGAGCCTGCCTGATTGGAGGTAAGGTCCGCCAGCATTCTGAGTGTTCCGAGTGTGGCAAGTGACCAGGTCTCATTGACCGATTGAATGTTGAAATCAAACAAACCGACGATTTCAAAGGTCTGGTTCGTTTGAGACGGCATCACGAAGGTCACATCATCGCCAACGCCGAGACCGAGTTTTTCAGCCAACAAAACACCGATGGTGACTTCATTGTCGCCGGAAGGAAGGCTTCCTTCTGTCAGGGCTTGTTCAAAACCGTAAATGGCTTCGGCTTTGCCATAGTCAAAACCTCTGAGCAGCGTTGGCTTTGAATCATCGTTTTTGATGAGGCTGCCGTTTAAGTTGATGGTTTCCGAGATTGCCGTGAAGGGAATATCTGTTTTTTCGAGTGTTGAGATATGGGATGTGTAATTATTGATATAGGCATTTTCGGATTCCCGGGTAACGGTGATCTGTGATGATGATCCGATGGTTGAATTGACAAGGTCATCCTGAAGACCGTTGATCAGAGATCCGATGAACACCTGGACGGAAACGCCGATGGCGATTCCCAGAATGATCATGAACGTCTGCGTTTTCCCTGACCACAGGAACCGTTTGGCGATTGAAAAAGCGAGTTTCATCGTTGGCTGCCTCCCAGTATGGTTTTGATTTTGTTCAAATCGTCGATGTAGAAATCGTGGTCAAGTTGGTTGCGTGCGTTGAGACTGTGAAACGCGCTTCCGCCGATGACGATTTTTAGTTTGGGGTATGCATCTTTGAGTGCATTGATGGTTTTTTTGGTGGTGACGAGGTTGTAGTAGTTCGTGACCGAGAGAGCCAGCAGATCGGGTTTGAATGTCTGGACGGCTTTAGTGATCTGCTCCTTGGGGGTGTTTGCGCCGATATAGGATGCGTCATACCCGTTAAGCGTGAAAAAATGTGTGGCGATGATGGCGCCGATTTCATGGTATTCCTCTTCGGGACAGACTACGAGGACGGATTGGCCTGCCTTCGGTATGTTTTGTCTTCTCTTCATGACAAAGAAGTAACTTATCTCAAGGATCGTGCGGATGATTGAGGTTCGTCTGTGTTCCTTCCAGATGCAAATGTCTTTATCTTCGTGTGTGCATGAAAAGTTATTCAAGGATGGTTTGATAAAGTCAAGATACAATTTTTCAACGGATAGATCCCCTTTATCCAACAGATTCCAAGCATAACGGACCGCGGCTTCTTTGTCTTCTTCATCGAGATGACGGATGAACGTGTCATAATGGCTTTTGCTCATGAGTATTCACTCCTTTTTTTTATTATAACGGAAAACCTTCGATATGGCCATGAAAATGCCGTCTTTTTGAATGAACAGTATAGAGGTTTGATTGTCAATATGCCCATAATATGGTATAATGTCGAAGACGACAAAGAAGTGGTGAGAGAGATGAAAAAACTATATTTCGGCGACTTGGCCGAACATTATGACGAAGAAGTCACGTTAAAGGGTTTCGTGGATAAAATACGCGATCTGCAATATGTGCAGTTTCTTGTGTTGCGTGATTCCACAGGTAAAATTCAGGTGACGATCGAAAAGAACGAAGAGAACAAACAAATGAACGAAACGGTGTCCGCTCTGACGAAAGAAAGCACAATCACCGTCAAAGGCAAATTATTGGAAAGCCCAAAGGTACGGCTCAGAGGCATGGAAGTGATTCCCACCTCCATCGAGGTGACATCAAGAAGCGCTGAAGAACTGCCGATTGACATTTTGG